>NZ_JBHWLC010000019.1:66377-129599 GCF_042730635.1 Streptomyces sp. NPDC059917 | reverse complement strand
GGACACCGGCGGCAGCTGCCGCCGGTGTCCCCACCCGGTTCACGCAGGAAGGGCGATCACCGCGGCGCGGGCATCGCGGATTCGACCGGAAGGCGCAGGACGAAGCGACCTCCCGGACCCGTTCCGGCGCCCAGCGTTCCGCCGTGCGCCACCGCGAGGTCGCGGGCGATCGCGAGGCCCAGGCCGGTCCCTCCCGCGTCCCGACTGCGCGAGGCGTCCAGCCGGGTGAAGCGGGTGAAGATGCGTTCCCGGTCCGCCTCCGGAACTCCGGATCCGTCGTCGTGCACCTCGACGACGGCCGAGCCCGCGCCCCCGCCCGCGGCGCAAGCGGAGACGGAGACCGTGATTCCCGTCCGGGCGTGCCGCTGCGCATTGTCGAGCAGGTTGTCCAGGATCCGGGCCAGCTGGCCCCGGTTGCCCAGTACCACCGCCCCCGGCGCGCGCTCCAGCGCCACCGGTACCCGCCCCTCGCCCCGCCGCGCCAGGACCAGCTCGGCCAGTGCGCCCAGGTCGAGTGCCGTTCGCTCCGGTTGGCGGCCCGCGTCCAGCCCGGCGAGCAGCAGCAGGTCGTCCGCCAACTGCTGGACCCGGACCACGTCGTCCAACAGTTCCTGACCGCGCAGCAGCCCGGGGTGCGCGAGGCCCACCTCCACGTGGGCGCGCAGGGCGGCGATGGGATTGCGCAGCTCGTGCGAGGCGTCGGCGACGAACCGCCGCTGACGGTCCATGGACTCCTCCAGCCGGTCCAGGGTGTCGTTCATGGTCAGCGACAGTCGGGCCACCTCGTCGCGCGAGGCGGGCACCGGCACCCGGCGCCCGAGGTCCCGCGCGGTGATCTCGGCGACCTCGGCCCGGATCGCCTCCACGGGGCGCAGCGCCCGGCCGGTGGAGCGCCAGGTGACCGCCGCGACCAGCAGGAGCAGCAGCGGGATCCCCGGCGCCATGGCGGTCAGGATCAGCCGCTGGGTGTACTCGGCGGTCGCGAGACTGGTGCCCGCGTAGACCGTGACCGGCCCCCCGTCGATCCCGGTCGCCCGGACGGCGACCACGCGGAAGGGCTGCTGGCCGGGCCGGGGGTGCAGGGCGAGGCGCAGGCCGCGGGCCGCCGAGCGGTGGTCCGGGGCCGGTGCGAAGGAGGCGACGGGCCCGCGGCCCGCGAGGTTCTCGCTGGCGGCGAGTACCCGGCCGTCGTCGGTGACCACCTGGAGCAGGCTGTCCTCCCCGTCGGGGATCGCGAGCCGCTCGACGAGCCGCCCCTCGCCGGTGACCGAGCCGACCGCCTCGGCCCGGGCCAGCGCGGTCCGCTCGGCCGAGCCGACCAGTCCGTGGTGGATCACCCCGAGCAGCCCGGCGGATCCGGCGAGCAGGGCCACCGCGACCACGGCGACGGCCCCGGCGGTGGTCTTGACGCGGACCGAGGCGCGCGGGAACAGGGGCGGCCGCCACGGGACGGCCGGTCCCCTCACGCGCCACCGCCGTGCGTGGGCACCAGCCGGTAGCCGATGCCGCGCGCGGTGTGCAGCAGCCGTTCCCCGGTGGCCGGGGCCGGATCGAGCTTGCGGCGCAGGCTGCTCACGTGCACCTCGACCACGTTGGGGTCGCTGTCGGAGGGCAGGTCCCACACCTCCTCCAGCAGCGCGCCCTTGGACACCGTGACCCCGGGCCGCCGGGCCAGTGCGGCGAGCAGGTCGAACTCCCGGGCCGTCAGTTGGATCTCCGCCCCGGCGCGGGTGCAGCGCTTGCCCTCCGGTTCGAGCACGAGGTCCCCGGTCTCGATGGTGGCGGTGCGGGCCCGCCCGCCGCGCCGCAGCAGGGCGCGCAACCGGGCCTGGAGCACCAGGTAGGAGAACGGCTTGGTGAGGTAGTCGTCGGCCCCGGTGTCCAGGCCCTCGGCCTCGTCGTACTCGGAGTCCTTCGCGGTCAGCATCAGGATCGGCGTCCACAACCCGGCGGCCCGGACGGTCGCGCACAGCCGGTGTCCGTCGAGGCCCGGCAGCATGACGTCGAGCACGATCGCGTCGTACTCCTCGGAGAGGGCCAGGCGCAGTCCCTCGTTGCCGTCGTGGGCCACGTCCACCCGGAGCCCCTCCGCCTCGAACCCGCGGCGCAGGACGGAGGCCAGGGAGATTTCGTCCTCGACGATGAGAATGCTGCTCATCATCCGAATCTTACCCATTAGTCCGTTAGGTGATCAGCGCGGGAGGTGCTCGCTCCAGTCGTAGTGGTCGCGGCCGAAGTCGCGGGAACGCTCGCGGACGTCTTCCTGGGCGGGTCGGTCCGTCTCCTCGCGCCGCGCGTCCGCGGTCCGTTCACCGGAACCCTCCCCGGCGGTGCCCGTGGTCGTCCGCCGTTCGTGCCGGGCGACCGCGCCGCTCTTGGCGTCGATGTCGATCGCGTGCCGGGCGGCGCCGTCGGCGACCTCGATCCGCCACAGGGGAGCGGCCTCGCTGCCCTGGATGGACAGCTCGGAGACGAAGCCGGCGCCGGCCGCGCTCAGCGCGGTCGCGGCGGCCGACTCCCGGTCCACGTCGGCCGCGGCCAGCTTGGCGAGCGGAATCTGCAGGTACGGGCGGGCCCGGTCGGGCATCCGGTCGGCGCGGCCGCCCAGCAGGGCGCCGGTGGTCGCGTCCACCTTGACGTCGTGCGCGCGCGGCTCGGCTGTCAGCACGTCGACCTTCCAGACCCGGCTGCCGTTGTCGTCCTCCAGACGGATTCCGGTGACCTTGCCGTCGGCCACGGACCGCTCGGCCGTCGCGGTCGCCTGGGCCCGGGAGGCCTTGGGGCCGCCCCGTTCCTGCGGTGCCTCCGGGGGCTGCGGGGCCCGGGCGGTCGCGCCGGCCTCCTGGGCCCGCGGGGTCGCCGCGGCCGGGTCGGCCGCGGCCCGAGCCTTGTCGACGCCGGCGCCGGCCCCCTGCCCGCAGGCGGTGAGGGCCAGGGTCAGGGCCCCGGCCGCGAGGCCGCCGGCCATCAGGCGGCGGGCGCGGATCGGCGTACGGCTGTTCATGGGGTCCTCCGGATGACTGGCTGGTGAGGGCTCCAGCCTCGGAGGTCGGCCTGAACCGTCCCTGAAGAATCCTGAAGGCCCCTTCAGGGATCCGCGTTCCTCGTCCACCGGGTCGGGCAGGGCCCGCCGTCCGGGGCGCTATTCGCCGAGCTCGGCGGCTAGCGGTGGCTCCGCGCCCGGGCGGGTGCAGGTCAGGGCGGCCGCGTGGGCGGCGTACGCCAGCACCTCGGGCCAGTCCACGGCCGCACCGTTCGGCGCGTTCACCAAGCGGTGCAGGAGCGCCGCGTTCACGGTGTCGCCCGCGCCGATCGTGTCCACCACGGAGACCCGGCGCGCGGGCACCGTGAACCGTTCCCCCCGCCGGGTCCACACCGCGAGCCCCGCCGCGCCCCGGGTCAGCACCACCGCCGACGGCCCCGCCGCCAGCCATTCCTCGGGGCGGCCGCCCAGCCAGGCCGCGTCCTCCTCGGAGAGCTTGAGGACGCCGACGCACGGCAGCCAGGACAGGAAACGGGCCCGGTAGGCGGCCGGGTCCGCGATCAACGCCGGGCGGATGTTGGGGTCGAGCAGGGTCAGCAGCCCGCGCGCCGACTCCCGGCGCAGCAGCGCCTCGTAGGCGCTCGCCCCCGGCTCCAGTACGAGCGAGCAGGTGCCCAGCGCCAGCGCCCGCGTCCCCGGCGCGAGCGCGTCGGGCAGGGCGAAGAGCCGGTCGGCGGTCCCCTCGACGTAGAACCCGTAGGCGGCGGATCCGTCCGGAGCCAGCGAGGGCACGGCCAGCGTGGTCGGCTCCGGGCCGCGCTGGACCAGGGACAGGTCCACCCCGGCCGCCCGCAGCCCGGCGAGCAGCGTCGCGCCGAAGCCGTCCGTCGACACCCGCGAACAGAAGGCCGCCCGGCCGCCGAGCCGACCCAGCGCCAGCGCCGTGTTGTACGGGCCCCCGCCCGCCCGGGGCACCAGCGCGCCCGGTGGCCCGGCCACGGGTACCAGGTCGATCAGGGCTTCTCCAGCGACGACGATCACGCGGGGGAAGCTACCCCATCGGGCGGCGGTACCGGGCGGCGGTATCGTCGGGTGGGCCGCCGGGAGCGCCCCGTCCGCCCCGGCCGGACCACCGGTGTCCATCCGTACCGTCGTACCGCCAGGAGAGCCTCATGTCCGCGCCGCAGTCAGCCGCCGCCCGCCGCACCGTGCTCAAGGGCGCCGCCGCCCTCGCCGGGTCCGCCGGGGCCGTCGTCGCGCTCGGCGCCTGCTCGCCCGGGACCAACAGCGGCGGCGACACCCCCGCGACCCCCACCGCGCCGGTGGACCTGGGCGCCGCGGCCGACGTGCCGGTGGGCGGGTCCAAGCTCTACCGCAAGGAGAAGCTCCTCGTGCACTGCCCGGCGCAGGGCCAGTACACGGCGTTCAGCGCCCAGTGCACCCACGCGGGCTGCGTCCTGGACAAGATCGTGGAGGGGCACGGCAACTGCCCCTGCCACGGCAGCCGGTTCGACGCGGCCACCGGCAAGGTCGTGCAGGGCCCGGCGACCGACCCGCTGCCGGCCGTGCCCGTCCGCGCCGAGGGCGGCAAGCTCATCGCGGGCTGACCACTGCCCACTGACCACTGACCACTGCCCGTCCGCGCCCGGGCGTGCGCCGTCTCAGTCCCACTCCCAGCCGATCCCCAGGATGCCGCGCCGGACCCCTTGTTCCACCAGGTGGACGGCGCGGTGGCCGCCGCTCGGGGTCAGTTGCGACAGCTCGCTGCGCGGGGCGGCCGGGCCCGACTGGCGAAAGCGCCGGCAGCTCACGGGCAGGGCGGCGGCGTCGAAGCGGACCTGGAGCACGTACTGCCCGCCCGCGTAGGTGAACCCCCGGACGTACTCGCTGCTGCGGCCGCCGGTGCCGTCCTCGAAGCCGTAGCCGAAGACGTGGGTGTCGCCGGCGCGCAGCCGGGCGTCGAAGAGCAGCTCGGCCACCACCAGGCCCGCCTCCGGGTCCCGCCGGATCCGCCCGGTCCGGCAGTTCTCGTGGGCCAGCACCCGCACGGCGGCCGGATCGCAGCCCGGGTCGCCGTGGTGGATGGCGAGGTAGCGGTCGACGCCGTCCCGGTGGGCCCGTACGACCTGCTGCGAGTCCCGGCCGAGCAGCTCGCGGCGGGGACCGACGCGGACCCGTTCGTGATGGCCGAGGGTGTGCAGCCCGCCGTCCGCCGGGAGCTCCATGCCCGCCAGTAACTCCTCGACGGCCGTGCCCGCGCTGGCCAGCGTCCGGTACGGCCGCGAAGGCGGCCGGGCGGCGTCGGCGCCCTCGCGGGCGCCGTTCAGGAGCCGCAGGAGCGTGCCCGCCGGCAGTTCCAGGATCTGTTCCAGGGCCCGCACCGCGCGCAGCGACTCGGCGCGCCGCGGCCGCCGGGCGCCCTGCTGCCAGTAACTGAGGCTGGTGACACCCACCTTGATGCCACGGGCGGCCAGCCGGTGCTGGATCCGGTGCAGGGGCAGGCCGCGGGCGGCGAGCGCGGCGCGCAGCGCGAGGTGGAAGGGGCCGGCGCGCAACAGCAGCGCGAACTCCTCCGGGTCGCGGCCGTCGGGGGCGGCGCGCGAGGTGCCGGGCGGGCCGCCCACGGCGCCGTACCCGCTGCTCCGCACGGTCGGCAACACGGCGACTCCTTTGTGAACGTTCACGCGCGATGGGGCGGGAGACCGCGCCGGTGGCGTCCGGGGTCCAGGTGACGGGACGGCGGCCGTTCACACCCTGGTCGCCTCATTCACATTGCAATGTCACCGCGTATTGAAGCGTGTTGACCTGATCGCGACAACAGCCCGATGCTCCTCCACAGCGTCCGGACGCGCTCCTCCACCCCCACTCTCCCCACTTCGGGAGGAACGCGATGCGCAACAGAAACCGGCGGCTTTCCCTGGCCGCCCTCCTCACCGCCTTCCTGTTCGCGCTGCCCACCGGCACGGCAACCGCCGCCGACGCCGGGGCGGGCAGCGCGACGCTCGCCGCCAAGCGCCTGAACATCACCATGCAGGCGCAGCAGAAGACCAACTGGTGCTGGGCCGCCAGCGGCAACACCATCGCCACCTGGTTCGGCCGCACCTACAGCCAGAACCAGTTCTGCAACGCGGCCTTCAACCGCCAGCAGGGCTACGACTGCCCCAACAGCCAGGCCAGCCTCGACAACGTCCAGACCGCCCTGAACTGGGCCGGGATCAACTCCGGTTCCTACGTCAGCGGCTGGCTGCGCTACCCCACCGTCCAGAGCGAGATCAACGCGGGCCGTCCCATCGAGACCCGCATCCAGTGGGCCAACGGCGGCGGCCACATGCACGTCATCTACGGCTACGACACCGCCAGCAGCTGGGTCTACTGGGGCGACCCCTGGCCCTCCAGCGACCGCTACAACTGGGCCTCCCACGCCTGGTACGTCGACAACAGCACCTTCTCCTGGACCCACTCGCTCTACCGGATAGGGGCGTGAGCGCCATGAACCGACGCGCCTGCGCCCTGATCACCGGCGCCCTCGCCGCCACCGTGCTGAGCCTGGCCCCGCAGGCCTCGGCCACCCCCGTCCCGCAACCCCAGTCCGCCACCGCCGAGACCAGGGAGGCCGCCCACCGGGCCGCCGCCGCACCCGAGACCCTGGCCACCCTCTCCCGGTTCTTCTCCCGCGAGGGCAAGGTCTCGCTGACCGCGGCCCGACCCCGCATCGAGGGCGACGCGATCCCCGTCAGCTACCTCTCCCCGGACTTCGTGGCGGGCAAGGCGGGCGCCCCCGTCGCCCGGCTGGAGTTCCTCGCCAGCAGGGCGGTGGCCTCCGACGGCCAGCAGGCCGCCCTGTGGACCGCCAGGACCGACGCGGGCTGGCAGGTGGTGAACATCGCCACCGGCGACGACGAGTTCCGCTACGCGCAACTGGGAGCCGCCAAACTCCCCGGCGGGACCGTCTTCCGCGAACCGCAGATCGACGCCTGGTACGTCGCCGGGGGCGACGAGGTCCTGCCCCTGGACGAGGACGCCACCCGGGCCGTCGGCGCGCGGGGCACCACGCTGGCCGCCTACCGCCAGCGCGTCACCACGGCGTACGGGGACAAACTCCCCGGCTCCGCCTACGCCAAGGGCGGCAAGGCGGGCGGCTTCGCCCCCACGGAAGCCGACACCGCGCGGACCGCCACCGTGCGGGCCGCCTCCGCGCCCGCTGCCGCCGCACCCGACGCCCTGCCCCTGGTGGGCGGCGCCGCGGCGGGCGCGCTCGTCCTCGCGACCGCCGGCGCACTGACCGTGCGCCGCTCCCGCCGCCGGGCGGTGCGGGTGTAGCCGCCCGGAGGGGGCCCGGCCGTCAGCCAGACGGTCGGGCCCCGCGGCGCGTCCGGTTGTCACACCCCGCAAGTAGGCTGATGCCATGGCCGACCCTTCCAGCTACCGCCCCAGACCGGGACAGATCCCCGACTCCCCGGGGGTCTACAAATTCCGCGACGAGCACCACCGGGTGATCTACGTCGGGAAGGCCAAGAGCCTGCGCCAGCGCCTGGCCAACTACTTCCAGGACGTGGCGGGCCTGCACCCGCGCACCGCCACCATGGTGACCACGGCCGCCTCCGTCGAGTGGACGGTGGTCTCCACCGAGGTCGAGGCGCTCCAGCTGGAGTACTCCTGGATCAAGGAGTTCGACCCCCGGTTCAACGTCAAGTACCGGGACGACAAGAGCTACCCCTCGCTCGCCGTCACCCTGAACGAGCAGTACCCCCGGGTCCAGGTCATGCGCGGCCCGAAGAAGAAGGGCGTGCGCTACTTCGGTCCGTACGGCCACGCCTGGGCCATCCGCGAGACCGTCGACCTGATGCTGCGGGTCTTCCCCGTACGCACCTGCTCCGCCGGGGTGTTCAAGCGCTCCGCCCAGATCGGCCGCCCCTGCCTGCTCGGCTACATCGGCAAGTGCTCCGCGCCCTGCGTCGGCCGGGTCACCCCCGAGGAGCACCGCGAACTGGCGGAGGACTTCTGCGACTTCATGGCCGGGCGCACCGGCACCTACCTCACCCGCCTCGAAGCCGAGATGCACGAGGCCGCCGAGGAGATGGAGTACGAGAAGGCCGCCCGGCTCCGGGACGACATCGGGGCGCTGCGCCGCGCCATGGAGAAGAACGCGGTGGTCCTCGCCGACGCCACCGACGCGGACCTGATCGCGGTCGCCGAGGACGAGCTGGAGGCCGCCGTCCAGATCTTCCACGTCCGCGGCGGGCGGGTGCGCGGCCAGCGCGGCTGGATCACCGACAAGGTCGAGGCCGTCGACACGGCCGGCCTGGTCGAGCACGCCCTCCAGCAGCTGTACGGGGAGGAGCGGGGCGAGGCCGTGCCCAAGGAGGTGCTGGTCCCGGCCCTGCCCGAGGACGCGCCCGCCGTGGCCGAGTGGCTCGGCGGCCGCCGCGGGTCCCAGGTCAGCCTGCGCATCCCGCAGCGGGGCGACAAGAAGTCCCTCATGGAGACCGTCCACCGCAACGCCCAGCAGTCCCTGGCCCTGCACAAGACCAAGCGCGCCGGAGACCTGACCACCCGCTCCCGGGCCCTGGAGGAGATCGCCGAGGCGCTGGAGCTGGACACCGCGCCGCTGCGCATCGAGTGCTTCGACATCTCGCACCTCCAGGGCGACGACGTGGTGGCCTCCATGGTGGTCTTCGAGGACGGCCTGCCCCGCAAGAGCGAGTACCGCCGCTTCGAGATCAAGGGCTTCGAGGGGCAGGACGACGTCCGCTCCATGCACGAGGTGGTCTCCCGCCGCTTCCGGCGCTACCTGCGCGAGAAGCTCAGGACGGGGGAGTGGTCGCCTTCCGAGGACGCGGGTGTCGCCGAGGGCGCGAACCTCGATGAGGGCGCCGAGCACGTCGAGGCCGCGGTCGGCGGCGAGGTCCCGGCCGTGGTCGAGGACGACGGACGCCCCAGACGTTTCGCCTACCCGCCCCAGCTCGTTGTGGTGGACGGCGGTCAACCGCAGGTCGCCGCCGCCCAGCGGGCCCTGGCCGAGCTGGGCATCGACGACGTGGCCGTGTGCGGACTCGCCAAGCGACTGGAGGAGGTCTGGCTGCCCGGCGAGAGCGACCCGGTGGTGCTGCCCCGCACCAGCGAGGGCCTCTACCTGCTCCAGCGGGTCCGTGACGAAGCCCACCGCTTCGCCATCCAGTACCAGCGCGGCAAGCGGGCCAAGCGGCTGAAATCCGGACCGCTGGACGACGTGCCCGGCCTGGGCGAGAGCCGCAGGCTGGCGCTGATCAAGCACTTCGGTTCGGTGAAAAAGCTGAGACAGGCGACAATCGACCAGATCTGCGAGGTCCCGGGCATAGGCCGCAAGACGGCCGAGACCGTGGCCGCGGCCCTCGCCCAGGCGGCTCCCGCCGCTCCGGCCGTCAACACGGCCACAGGAGAGATCATTGAGGACGAGGCCCCCGCGCCCGCGGGAGCATCGCCCGAACGGGGGAGCGAGCAATGACCGAGCACGAAACAGAGCGCGACCGAGACGGAGCACAGGTGAGTACGGGCACGACAGTGGAGCCCGGAGATACCGCCGAGGCGGCCATCCCCGAGCTGGTGATCATCTCCGGCATGTCCGGAGCCGGCCGCAGTACGGCGGCCAAGTGCCTGGAGGACCTGGGCTGGTTCGTCGTCGACAACCTGCCCCCGGCGCTGATCCCCACCATGGTGGAGCTGGGCGCCCGTTCCCAGGGCAACGTGGCGCGCATCGCCGTCGTCGTCGACGTCCGCGGCCGGCAGTTCTTCGACGCGCTGCGCGAGTCGCTCTCCGACCTCGAAGCCCGCGGGGTGACCCGGCGCATCGTCTTCCTGGAGTCCTCCGACGACGCGCTGGTGCGCCGCTTCGAGTCGGTCCGCCGCCCGCACCCGCTCCAGGGCGACGGCCGGATCGTCGACGGCATCGCCGCCGAGCGCGACCTGCTGCGCGAGCTGCGCGGTGACGCCGACCTCGTCATCGACACCTCCAGCCTGAACGTGCACGAGCTGCGCGCCAAGATGGACGCCCAGTTCGCGGGCGACGAGGAGCCCGAGCTGCGGGCAACCGTCATGTCCTTCGGCTACAAGTACGGCCTGCCCGTCGACGCCGACCTCGTCGTGGACTGCCGCTTCATCCCGAACCCGCACTGGGTCCCGGAGCTGCGCCCCTTCACCGGGCTCAACGAGGAGGTCTCGGGCTACGTCTTCAGCCAGCCCGGCGCCAAGGAGTTCCTCGATCGCTACACGGAGCTGCTCCAGCTCATCGCCACCGGCTACCGCCGCGAGGGCAAGCGGTACGTGACCATCGCGGTCGGCTGCACCGGCGGCAAGCACCGCAGCGTGGCGATGTCCGAGAAGCTCGCCGCCCGCCTCGCCTCCGAGGGAGTCGAGACCGTCGTCGTACACAGGGACATGGGGCGCGAGTGACCGGACGGAGCCTGCGGCTGCGCCGCCTGCGGCGGCTGACGGCGGGCCGGGGCGACAACGGCGCCCCGGCCGCCGAGCTGCGCCGCGGCGTCGCGCCCGAGGCGGTGGCGCCCAAGGTCGTCGCCCTCGGCGGCGGCATGGGCCTGTCGGCCTCGCTCGCCGCGCTGCGCCGGATCACCGGCGACCTCACGGCCGTGGTCACCGTCGCCGACGACGGGGGCTCCAGCGGTCGGCTGCGCGAGGAGCTGGGCGTCCTGCCCCCCGGCGACCTGCGCAAGGCGCTGGCCGCGCTGTGCGGTGACGACGACTGGGGCCAGACCTGGGCCCGGGTCATCCAGCACCGCTTCGAATCCCGGGGCGACCTGCACGGGCACGCCGTCGGCAACCTGCTGATCGTCGCCCTGTGGGAGAAGCTCGGCGACCCGGTGCAGGCCCTGGACCTGGTCGGCAAGCTGCTCGGCGCGCACGGCCGGGTGCTGCCGATGTCCGCGGTGCCGCTGGAGCTGCAGGCGCTGGTGCGCGGCCACGACCCGGCCCGGCCGGACGACGTGGACACCGTCCGCGGGCAGGCCACGGTGGCGCTGACGCCGGGCGAGGTGCAGTCCGTACAGCTGGTGCCGAACGACCCCCCGGCGGTGCCGGAGGCGGTCGCCGCGGTACTGGACGCGGACTGGGTGGTGCTCGGCCCGGGCTCCTGGTTCTCCTCGGTGATTCCGCACCTGCTGGTGCCGGAACTGCTCGACGCGCTGGTCGAGACGAAGGCCCGGCGGGTGCTCTCGCTGAACCTCGCGCCGCAACCCGGCGAAACAGAGGGCTTCTCTCCGCAGCGTCATTTGGAGGTTTTGGCCCGACACGCCCCTAAACTCGCCCTGGACGTGGTGCTGGCCGACGAGGCCGCCGTGCCCGATCGCGAGTCCCTCGCCGATGCCGCAAAACGCTTCGGTGCCGCGGTCGAGCTGGCGCCGGTGGCCAGGCCCGACGGGGCTCCGAAGCACGATCCGGAGCTGTTGGCCGCCGCGTACGACCGTATTTTTCGGATGCATGGAAGGATCGGCCCATGGCGATGACGCCCGCGGTGAAGGATGAGATCGCCCGGCTGCCCGTCACCCGAACCTGCTGCCGGAAGGCGGAGGTCTCGGCCATTCTGCGGTTCGCGGGTGGGTTGCACCTGGTGAGCGGCCGCATCGTCATCGAGGCGGAGCTGGACGCGGGGATCGCGGCCCGGCGGCTGCGCAAGGACATCCTGGAGATCTTCGGCCACTCCTCGGACCTGGTGATCATGGCCCCCGGCGGGCTGCGCCGCGGCAACCGGTACGTCGTCCGGGTCGTCGCGGGCGGTGACCAGCTCGCGCGCCAGACCGGCCTCGTGGACGGCCGCGGCCGCCCGATCCGGGGTCTTCCCCCGCAGGTGGTCTCCGGGGCCACCTGCGACGCGGAGGCGGCCTGGCGCGGTGCCTTCCTGGCCCACGGCTCGCTCACCGAACCGGGCAGGTCCTCCTCCCTGGAGGTCACCTGCCCCGGTCCGGAGGCCGCCCTGGCCCTGGTGGGCGCCGCCCGCAGGCTCTCCATCGCGGCCAAGGCGCGCGAGGTGCGCGGGGTGGACCGGGTGGTGGTCCGCGACGGCGACGCGATCGGCGCCCTGCTGACCCGTCTCGGCGCCCACGATTCGGTGCTGGCCTGGGAGGAGCGCCGGATGCGGCGCGAGGTCCGCGCCACCGCCAACCGGCTCGCCAACTTCGACGACGCCAACCTGCGCCGCTCGGCCCGGGCCGCGGTGGCCGCGGGGGCCCGCGTCCAGCGCGCCCTGGAGATCCTCGCCGACGAGGTGCCCGAGCACCTGGCGGCGGCCGGCCGGCTGCGCATGGAGCACAAGCAGGCCTCCCTGGAGGAGCTGGGCGCGCTCGCCGACCCGCCGCTGACCAAGGACGCGGTCGCGGGCCGGATCCGGCGCCTGCTGGCCATGGCCGACAAGCGGGCCCAGGACCTGGGCATCCCCGGCACCGAGTCGAACATCACCGAGGCCGAGGAGCTGGCCGACAACCTGGTCGGCTGACCGGTCCGTCCGCTCTCGTCCGAAAGGGGCCCGTACGCATCGCGTACGGGCCCCTTTCGGCATTTCCCATTGACATGGGCATGGGGGGTCGTGAGCCTGTCGTGCGAACGCTTTCGTGGCAGACGACGCCCAGGGGGGCACATGAGGCACCGCGCGAGATCGATCCTCGCCGCTAGCGCACTCGTCTTCGGTTCACTCGCCGCCTTACCGGTGACCGCACAGGCCCAGAACGGACCGGCCGCGGGACCCGCCGCCGACGAGGTCAGGGTCTACGACGCCGACATCACCAAGGAGCAGGTCCCGCTCGTCCTCGCCGCCGGCCAGGACGCCCACGAGCTGACCGAGCAGGCGCCGGAGCACGGCACCGCCAAGGTCGAACTGTTCCTCACCACCGTGCAGGCCGAGAAGCTCGGCGCCCAGGGCGTCAAGCTCGCCGAACGCAAGGTCCCGGCCAATGCCGCCGCGCGCGCCAAGGCGGCGGGCGACGGGGTCTTCCGCCCCTACAGCGGCAAGGGCGGCCTCCAGGAGGAGATCGTCAAGACCGGCCAGGGCAATCCGGGCCTCACCAAGGTCGTCTCCATCGGCAAGACCGTCCAGGGCAAGGACATCCTCGCCCTCAAGATCAGCAAGAACGCCCGGCAGGCGAAGGACGGCTCCAAGCCCTCGGTCCTGTACATGTCCAACCAGCACGCCCGCGAGTGGATCACCCCCGAGATGACCCGGCGGCTGATGCACTACTACCTGGACAACTACGGCAAGGACCAGCGCGTCACCCAGCTGGTCGACTCCAGCGAGATGTGGTTCGTCCTCTCCGCCAACCCGGACGGCTACGACTACACCCACACCCCCGAGGGCGACCGGCTGTGGCGCAAGAACATGCGCGACAACAACGGCGACGGCAAGACCACCGCCGCCGACGGCGTCGACCTCAACCGCAACTTCGCCTACAAGTGGGGCTACGACAACGAGGGTTCCTCGGACGACCCCTCGAACCAGACCTACCGCGGCCCCAAGGCTGCGTCCGAGCCCGAGACCAGGGCCCTGGACTCCTTCGAGAAGCGGATCGGCTTCAAGTACGCCGTCAACTACCACTCCGCCGCCGAGCTGCTGCTCTACGGCGTGGGCTGGCAGGTCGCCACCCCGACCCCCGACGACGTGGCCTACAAGGCGCTCGCCGGCACCCCGGAGCACTCCGCGATCCCCGGCTACTACCCGCAGGTCTCCTCGGAGCTGTACACGACCAACGGCGAGGCGGACGGCCACGCGGCCAACGTCAACGGCGTCATGATGTTCACGCCGGAGATGACCACCTGCCAGACCGCCTCCGACAGCGACCCGAACGACCAGTGGAAGTCCGAGGACTGCGCCTCGGGATTCAACTTCCCGGACGACGAGAAGCTCATCCAGGCGGAGTTCCTGAAGAACGTCCCCTTCGCGCTCTCGGTCGCCCAGTCCGCCGCGCACCCGGACAAGCCGGTCTCGTCGGTGGGCCTGAGCGCCGCCGACTTCACGACCGACCCCTTCACCACCTCCTACGCGGCCCGCGGTGAGGACCAGAAGGTCTCCGTCACCGCCCGCAAGGCGTTGAAGGACAAGGAACTCAACTACCGGATCAACGGCGGCCGCGTCCACGACGAGGACCTCAAGGCCTGGAAGGGCGGCGAGAGCTACGGCGGCGACGACAACAACTGGTTCGACGAGTACCGCGCCTCCGTGGAGGGCGCCAGGCCCGGCGACAAGGTCGAGGTCTGGTTCACCGGCCGCGACGGCGCCAAGCAGGTCTCCAGCGAGCACTTCACCTACTCCGTGGCCGAGCGGCCGCGCGCGGACGTCCTGGTGATCGCGGAGGAAGGGGCCAAGGCCCAGCACGCGCAGAAGTACGTCGACGCGCTGCGCGCCAACGGGCGCTCGGCGGCCGTCTGGGACGTCGCCGCGCAGGGCGCCCCGCACCACCTCGGGGTGCTCTCGCACTTCGGCACGGCCGTCCACTACACGGGCGCCCAGGCCCCCGGCGGGGACACGCAGCTGGCGGTCCGCGACTTCCTCAACGAGGGCGGCAAGCTGATCGAGGCCGGCGAGCTGGCGGGCGGCAACGCCAAGGTCGGCCGAGCCGTCACCGACGACTTCAGCCAGTACTACCTCGGCGCCTACGACCGCAGCAGCGGCAGCGGCGCCACCGGCTTCGCCGGCGCGGGCGCGCTCGGCGGGGTCAAGGGCGCGCTCGGCGACGCGCCGGGCACCCCCGGCAACCCGCTCGACAAGCCCGGCGCCTACAGCGTCACCTCCGACGCGCTGCCCGCCGCGCAGTACCCGCAGTTCAAGAGCGCCCAGGCGGGCCGGTACGACGGCATCGTCAACCCGTACGCCCCCTACGCCGGGTCCTGGATGGCCTCGGCGGTCCACAACGACAACGACTGGAAGCGCCTGGTCCGCACGATCGACCTGACCGGGGTCACCGCGGCGGACAGGCCCCAGCTCAAGATGGCCCTCAACTGGGACACCGAGCCGGGCTACGACCACGCCGTCCTGGAGGCCCACACCACGGGCGCCGAGGACTGGACCACCCTGCCGGAGGCGAACGGCCAGACCGGCGCCGCGGTCCCGGCGGAGTGCGGGGGCGGCTTCTTCATCAACGAGCACCCCTTCCTGCGCCGCTACCTCACCCTCGGTGCGGGCGGCTGCACCGCGCAGGGCAGCAGCGGCGCCTGGAACAGCTTCACCGGGTCCTCCGGCGGCTGGAAGCAGGTCTCCTTCGACCTGAGCGCCTACGCGGGCAGGACCGTCGAGGTCTCGCTCTCCTCCATCACCGACCCGGGCTCCGGCGGCCGCGGGGTCTTCGCGGACGAGGCGCGCCTGTCGGTGGGCGGCGCCGACCAGGCGGCCGAGGGCTTCGAGACCTCGCTCGGGGTCTGGACCGCCCAGGGCGCACCTGCCGGAAGTCCCGAAGTTCCGGGAGATTGGTCCCGCTCCGGCGAGCTGTTCAAGTCCTACGCCGCTGTCACTACGCGTGACACCGTGCTCCTCGGCTTCGGCCTGGAGCACCTGCCGGCCGCGAAGGACCGAGCGGTACTCGTCGGTAAGGCCCTCCGCTCGCTGAACCACTGACCTGCGCCCCCTTCCGCGCTCACGCAGCGTGAGGGGGGCGAAAGTCCCCGTCGGCCCGTACCGGAGCGCGTGGTACGGGCCGCCGGGGCGTGTCAGGCCCCTGTCGATGTCACCCCGAAGCTCACGGAGAGGTAGGGTCATAAGCGGTCGGGGACATCCCATACAGCTCGCCGGCGGACAGGCCGGCGCACCAACGAGGAGATCGGTTCGTGACGATCCGCGTAGGCATCAATGGTTTTGGCCGAATTGGCCGTAACTACTTCCGGGCGCTCCTGGAGCAGGGAGCGGACATCGAGATCGTCGGTGTCAACGACCTGACTGACAACGCGACCCTGGTGCACCTGCTCAAGTACGACACCATCCTGGGCCGCCTCAAGCACGAGGTCTCCCACACGGCCGACACCATCACGGTCGGCGGCAACACCTTCAAGACCTTCGCCGAGCGCGACCCCGCGAACCTCCCCTGGGGCGAGCTGGGCGCCGACATCGTCATCGAGTCGACCGGCATCTTCACGAAGAAGGCCGACGCCGCCAAGCACATCGCGGCCGGCGCGAAGAAGGTCCTCATCTCGGCTCCGGCCAAGGACGAGGACATCACGATCGTGATGGGCGTCAACCAGGAGAAGTACGACGCGGCCAACCACCACGTCATCTCCAACGCCTCCTGCACCACCAACTGCGTGGCGCCGATGGCCAAGGTTCTCCTGGAGAACTTCGGCATCGTCAAGGGCATGATGACCACGGTGCACGCGTACACGAACGACCAGCGCATCCTGGACTTCCCGCACTCGGACCTGCGCCGCGCCCGCGCCGCCGCCGAGAACATCATCCCGACCACCACCGGTGCCGCCAAGGCCACCGCGCTGGTGATCCCGGAGCTGGCGGGCAAGCTCGACGGCATCGCGATGCGCGTCCCGGTTCCCACCGGTTCCGTGACCGACCTCGTCATCGAGCTCGAGCGCGAGACCACCAAGGAAGAGGTCAACGCCGCCTTCCTGAAGGCCTCCCAGGGCCAGCTGAAGGGCATCCTCGACTACACCGAGGACGCGATCGTCTCCTCCGACATCGTGAACTGGCCGTTCTCCTGCACCTTCGACTCCTCCCTGACCATGGTCCAGGGCAAGAGCGTCAAGGTCATCGGCTGGTACGACAACGAGTGGGGCTACTCCAACCGTCTCGTCGACCTCACCGTCTTCGTCGGCGGCCAGCTCTAATCTTCAGGGCAGGCACCGCGATGTGAAGCATCAGGGCTCGGGCAGCGCGATGAAGCGCTGTGCGGGCCCTGTTGTTTGCCTCGTACCTCTCGCTCCGCACAGGCGAATGCCATGTATGGGGATAAGGAGTAGAAATACACATGAAGACGATCGACGAACTTCTCGCCGAGGGCGTCTCCGGCAAGCGGGTCTTCGTCCGCGCCGACCTGAACGTGCCGCTCGCCGGCACGACCATCACGGACGACGGCCGCATCCGCGCCGTCCAGCCGACGATCGCGAAGCTCGCCGCGGCCGGCGCCCGCGTCATCGTCGCGTCCCACCTGGGTCGCCCCAAGGGCGCCCCGGACCCGGCCTTCTCGCTGGCTCCCGCCGCCGCCCGGCTCGGTGAGCTGCTCGGCCAGGACGTCGCCTTCGCCACCGACACCGTCGGTGCCTCCGCCAAGGAGACGGTCGCCGCCCTCACCGACGGCCAGGTCGCCGTCATCGAGAACCTGCGCTTCAACGCCGGTGAGACCGCCAAGGACGACGCCGAGCGCGGCGCCTTCGCGGACCAGCTCGCCGAGTTGGCCGACGTCTACGTCGGCGACGGCTTCGGCGCGGTCCACCGCAAGCACGCCTCGGTCTTCGACCTGCCCGCGCGCCTCCCGCACGCGGCCGGTTACCTGATCGCCACCGAGGTCGGCGTCCTGAAGAAGCTGACCTCGGACGTCAAGCGTCCGTACACGGTCATCCTCGGCGGCGCCAAGGTCTCCGACAAGCTCGCCGTCATCGACGAGCTGCTCGGCAAGGCCGACCGCCTGCTGATCGGCGGCGGCATGGCCTACACCTTCCTCAAGGCGCAGGGCCACGAGGTCGGCATCTCCCTCCTCCAGGCGGACCAGATCCCGACGGTGCTCGAGTACATGGAGCGCGCGAAGAAGAACGGCGTCGAGCTGGTCCTGCCCGTGGACGTGCTCGTCTCCAAGGACTTCCCCGACCTCAAGACCAAGGCCCCGGCCGACTTCGAGGTCGTCGACGCGGACAAGATCCCCGCGGACAAGGAGGGCCTGGACATCGGCCCCAAGAGCCGCGAGCTGTTCGCGTCGAAGATCGTCGACGCCGAGACCGTCTTCTGGAACGGTCCGGTCGGCGTCGCCGAGCACCCCGACTACGCGGGCGGCACCACCGCCGTCGCGCAGGCGCTGCTCGACAGCAAGGGCTTCACCGTGGTCGGCGGTGGCGACTCCGCCGCCGCCGTCCGCAACCTGGGCTTCGACGAGACGAAGTTCGGCCACATCTCGACCGGTGGCGGCGCGTCCCTCGAATACCTCGAGGGCAAGACGCTCCCCGGCATCGCCGCTCTGGAGGTCTGACCCCGCATGACCACGCGCACCCCTCTCATGGCCGGCAACTGGAAGATGAACCTCAACCACCTCGAGGCCATCGCGCACACCCAGAAGCTCGCCTTCGCGCTCGCCGACAAGGACTACGACGCGGTCGAGGTGGCGGTCCTGCCGCCCTTCGTCGACCTGCGTTCGGTCCAGACCCTGGTCGACGGCGACAAGCTGAAGATCAAGTACGGCGCCCAGGACATCTCGGCGCACGAGTCCGGCGCGTACACCGGCGAGATCTCCGGCGCGATGCTGTCGAAGCTGAAGTGCACCTTCGTGGCCGTCGGTCACAGCGAGCGCCGCCAGTACCACGGCGAGACCGACGAGCTCTGCAACGCCAAGGTCAAGGCCGCCTACGCGAACGGGATCACCCCGATCCTGTGCGTCGGCGAGGGCCTGGACGTCCGCAAGGCCGGCGACCAGGTCGCCTACACCCTGGCGCAGCTCGACGGCGGTCTCAAGGACCTGCCGGCCGAGCAGGCCGAGTCCATCGTGATCGCGTACGAGCCGGTCTGGGCCATCGGCACCGGCGAGGTCGCCACCCCGGACGACGCGCAGGAGGTCTGCGGGGCGATCCGCACCCGCCTCGCGGAGCTGTACTCGCAGGAGCTGGCCGACAAGGTCCGCATCCAGTACGGCGGCTCGGTCAAGTCCGGCAACATCGCCGCGATCATGGCGCAGCCCGACGTCGACGGCGCCCTCATCGGCGGCGCGGCGCTGGACGCCGACGAGTTCGTCAAGATCGTCCGCTTCCGCGACCAGTGAGTATGCGGTAGGACGGATCCGTCGTACCCTTGCGGGGGCCAGCAGGCTGAACCAACAGCCGCTGGCCCCCGCCGGGGTTCCACAGCACGCCAGGGAAAGCCAGAAAGTAGGAATCAGCCGTGATTATGGGGTTCTCGATCGCCCTGATCGTCTTCAGCCTGCTGCTGATGCTCCTGGTGCTGATGCACAAGGGCAAGGGCGGCGGCCTCTCCGACATGTTCGGAGGCGGCATGCAGTCGTCCGTCGGTGGTTCCTCGGTCGCCGAGCGCAACCTCGACCGCATCACCATGGTGATCGGCCTGCTCTGGTTCGCGAGCATCGTCGCGCTCGGTCTGTTGATGAAGTCGAGCGGTAACTGAGCGATCCGGCCATTTCGGCGGTCCGGCAGGTCCCGCCCGATCTATCATGAGGTCCGCGTCAGTGGTCCGGAAGTAGTAACTCCGGTCACTGGACGCGCGTTGGGCCTTACGTAGACTGGGGCGCCCGCAGCGGAATTCCATTCACGCTTCGCGGCACCATCACGCAGGGAGTTACGACCGTGGCAAGTGGCAACGCGATCCGTGGAAGTCGGGTCGGAGCGGGGCCGATGGGCGAGGCCGAGCGCGGCGAGTCCGCGCCCCGCCTGCGCATCTCCTTCTGGTGCTCGAACGGGCACGAGACGCAGCCCAGCTTCGCCAGCGACGCACAGGTGCCGGACACCTGGGACTGCCCGCGCTGCGGGTTCCCAGCGGGCCAGGACCGGGACAGCCCTCCGGCGCCCCCGCGCACCGAGCCGTACAAGACGCACCTGGCGTACGTACGGGAGCGGCGCACGGACGCGGACGGCGAGGCGATCCTCGCCGAAGCCCTCGCCAAGCTCCGCGGCGAGATCTGAGCGGCGCGCACCCACGGCGGTGACACGCGACCGGTGACACCTGACCGGCCACACACGACTTCGGGCCCGGCCCGCGGAAGAGCTTCTTCCGCGGGCCGGGTCTCTTTGTGTGCGTTGTCCGGCTTCTGATCCCTTAGGTTGGAGTACGGCGGGGCACAACAGGACGGAAGAAGTGGGTTGATGTCCGAGATGAACGCAGACGGACGTACGAGGCTCAACCGGACGCCGGAGTGGCTCGCACTCGGCAAGCACCGGGAAGAGCTGGGGCAGACGCATCTGCGGGAGCTGTTCGAAGCCGACCCGGGCCGGGGCACCGGGTACACCGTGCGGGCCGGCGACCTGCACATCGACTACTCGAAGCACCTCGTCACCGACGAGACCCTCGGGCTGCTGCGCGAGCTGGCGGCCGCGACGGGCGTCGAGGAGCTGCGCGAGCGGATGTTCCGCGGCGAGAAGATCAACACGACCGAGGACCGCGCGGTCCTGCACACCGCGCTGCGCGCCGCGCCGGACGACGTCGTCGAGGTCGACGGCGAGAACGTCGTGCCCGCCGTCCACGCCGTGCTCGCGAAGATGGGCGGCTTCGCCGACCGGATCCGCTCGGGGGAGTGGCGCGGCTTCACCGGCGAGCGGATCAAGAACGTCGTCAACATCGGCATCGGCGGCTCCGACCTCGGACCGGCGATGGCCTACGAGGCGCTGCGCGCCTTCACCGACCGCCGGCTGAACCTGCGCTTCGTCTCCAACGTGGACGGCGCCGACCTGCACGAGGCGCTCCAGGGCCTGGACCCGGCCGAGACCCTCTTCATCATCGCCTCGAAGACCTTCACCACCATCGAGACGATCACGAACGCCACGTCGGCGCGGGAATGGCTGCTCGCGGGCCTCGGCGGCGACAAGGCGGCCGTGGCACGGCACTTCGTCGCCCTGTCGACCAACGCCGAGAAGGTCACCGACTTCGGCATCGACCCGGACAACATGTTCGAGTTCTGGGACTGGGTCGGCGGCCGCTACTCCTTCGACTCGGCCATCGGGCTCTCCCTGATGATCGCGATCGGCCCCGGCGCCTTCGGCGAGATGCTCGAAGGCTTCCGGACCATGGACCGGCACTTCCGCACCGCCCCGCCGGAGCAGAACGCCCCCTTCCTGATGGGCCTGTTGGGGATCTGGTACGGCGGCTTCCACGACGCGCAGGCGCACGCGGTGCTCCCCTACAGCCACTACCTCTCCCGGTTCACGGCCTACTTGCAGCAGCTGGACATGGAGTCCAACGGCAAGTCCGTGGACCGCGAGGGCAATCCGGTGGACTGGCAGACCGGCCCCGTCGTGTGGGGCACGCCCGGCACCAACGGGCAGCACGCCTACTACCAGTTGCTCCACCAGGGCACGAAGCTGATCCCGGCGGACTTCATCGGCTTCGCCCGCCCGGTCGCCGAGCTCTCCCCGGCCCTCGCCGCCCAGCACGACCTGCTGATGGCGAACTTCTTCGCGCAGACGCAGGCGCTGGCCTTCGGCAAGACCCCGGACGAGGTCCGCGCGGAGGGCGTCCCCGAGGAGCTGGTCCCGCACAAGACCTTCCTCGGCAACCACCCGACGACCACGATCCTGGCGCGGGACCTGACCCCGTCGGTGCTCGGCCAGCTGATCGCGCTCTACGAGCACAAGGTCTTCGTCCAGGGCGCCGTGTGGAACATCGACTCCTTCGACCAGTGGGGCGTGGAGCTGGGCAAGGTCCTGGCCAAGCGGGTCGAGCCCGCGCTCACCGAGGGCGCCGAGGTGCCCGGCCTGGACGCCTCCACGCGGGCCCTGGTGGCCACGTACCGCGAGCTGCGCGGCCGCTGAGGCCCCACGGGCCCACCACGGCCGTACGGACGCCAGAGCGCCCCGCACCGGAAGGTGCGGGGCGCTCTTCGCGTGCGGGGCGGCTCAGGAGGAGGCCGGGGGGTAGAGCGCCGGCGGCAGCTTCGCGGCGGCCGCGCGGTCCAGCAGCCACAGGGTGCGCGAGCGCCCGTAGGCGGCGGCGGCCGGGGCCTGGACCTCGCCCGCCCCGCCGAGCGCGACGGCCACCGCGCCGGCCTTGTCCTCGCCGGCCGCGAGCAGCCACACCTCGCGGGCGGCCCGGATGGCCGGGAGGGTCAGCGAGATCCGGGTGGGCGGCGGCTTGGGCGCGCCGTTCACGCCGACCACCGTGCGCTCGGTCTCCCGGGCGGCGGGGTGCTCGGGGAAGAGGGACGCCACGTGGGTGTCCGGGCCCACGCCCAGCATCAGCACGTCGAAGCGGGGCACGGGGCCGTGGTCCTCCGGCGCGGAGGCCTTGCGCAGCTCCTCGGCGTAGGCCGCGGCGGCCGCGTCCACGTCCGAGCCGTACGGTCCGTCGGAGGCGGGCATGACGTGCACGCGCGCCGGGTCGACGGGGACGGCGTCCAGCAGGGCGGCGCGGGCCTGGGTGTGGTTGCGCTCGGGGTCGTCACCGGGGACGTAGCGCTCGTCGCCCCACCACAGGTCCAGTCGGGCCCAGTCGATCGCGTCCCGGGCGGGGGCGGCGGCGAGGGCGGCCAGCAGGCCGTTGCCGTTGCGGCCGCCGGTGAGGACGACCGAAGCGCTGCCGCGGGCGGCCTGGGCGTCGACGACCTTCGTGATCAGTCGCGCCGCGGCGGCCTGCGCCATCAGCTCCTTGTCCCGGTGGACGACGACCTGAGGAGTCGTCATGCCCATGATGGTGCCGCCTTCTTGGTCGGTGTCGGGGTGCGTCGGTGGTGCGGGAGAACGACCGCGGCGCCGTACGCGCCCCCGTCGAGGGGGTGCGTACGGCGCCGCGCCGTGCTCACTTGGCCGCGGTCTTCTTCGCCGCGGCCGTCTTGGTCGGCTTGGCCGCGGCGGGCTTCGCCGCCGGGGCCTTCGCCGGGGCTTCGGCCGCGGGCGCGGCGGGCGCCGGAGCGTCCACCGCCCCGGAGGCCAGCCCGGCCACGCCGAACTTCAGCGAGGCCTCGTAGGTGTTGTCCGGGTCCAGCCGGCGGAGCTCCTCCGCCAGCAGCTCGGCCGTGTCGCGGCGCTTGAGCGCCACCGCGCGGTCGGGCTGCCCCGGCATGCACAGGGTGGCCAGCGCCCCGTCCGCCCGGTCCAGGACGATCGCGCCGTCCTTGGTCTCCAGCCGTACGGCCGTCAGGCCCGGCCCGTCGGAGAGGGTGCGGGTGACCGGGACCCCCAGGCGG
The DNA here is from genome assembly GCF_042730635.1 of Streptomyces sp. NPDC059917. Lineage (NCBI taxonomy): Bacteria > Bacillati > Actinomycetota > Actinomycetes > Kitasatosporales > Streptomycetaceae > Streptomyces > Streptomyces sp. NPDC059917. The sequence continues at coordinate 106,595 of NZ_JBHWLC010000019.1, read as the reverse complement.
TCCGCCAGCCACATGGCCAGCAGCTCGCAGCTCGGGTTCTCGTCCTCGCCCTCGACCGTGGCCGACACGATCCGCAGCGCCTGCTGCTGGTCGAGCGCGGCCGCGAGCATCGAACGCCACGGGGTGATCCGGGTCCAGGACAGGTCCGTGTCGCCGGGCGCGTAGGCGGCCGCCCGGGTGGCGAGGGCCCCGATGGGCTCCTCCGACGCGTAGGTGTCCGTGATCCGGCGCTGGCCCAGGGCTCCCAGCGGGTCGCCCGCCAGGTCGGACGGCGCGCCCTGCGGCCACCACACGACCACCGGGGCGTCCGGCAGCAGCAGCGGGAGGACCACCGACTGCGCGTGGTCCACCAGTTCGCCGTGCAGCCGCAGCACAACCGTTTCGCCCGTGCCGGAGTCCGCCCCGACGCGGACTTCCGCGTCGAGTCGGGCATCGCGGCGGCTACGGGCCGATCGGCTGACGCGCTTGATCACGACGACGATCCGCGAGGGGTGCTCGTGGGCCGCGTCGGTGGCCGACTTGAGCGCGTCGTACGCGTTCTCTTCGTCGGTCACGATCACCAGCGTCAACACCATGCCGATGGCGGGCGTGCCGATGTCCCGGCGCGCCTGCACCAACGCGGCGTTGATCTTGCTGGAGGTGGTCTCCGTGAGGTCGATCTTCATGGCCGGCGCCAGCTCCGTCCGTCTCGTGCGAGCATCTCGTCCGCTTCGACCGGTCCCCAGGTGCCCGCGGGGTACTGGGCGGGCTTGCCGTGCTTGTCCCAGTACTCCTCGATCGGGTCGAGGATGTTCCAGGACAGCTCGACCTCCTGGTGGCGCGGGAAGAGGTTCGCGTCGCCGAGGAGGACGTCCAGGATCAGCCGCTCGTACGCCTCCGGGCTCGACTCCGTGAAGGACTCGCCGTAGGCGAAGTCCATCGTGACGTCCCGGACCTCCATGGAGGTGCCCGGAACCTTGGAGCCGAAGCGCACGGTGACGCCCTCGTCCGGCTGGACCCGGATGACCAGGGCGTTCTGCCCCAGCTCCTCGGTCGCGCCCGACTCGAAGGGCAGGTACGGGGCCCGCTTGAAGACCACCGCGATCTCCGTCACCCGGCGGCCCAGGCGCTTGCCCGTCCGCAGGTAGAACGGCACGCCCGCCCAGCGGCGGTTGTTGATCTCCAGGCGGATCGCGGCGTAGGTGTCGGTCTTCGACTTGGGGTCGATGCCGTCCTCTTCGAGGTACCCGACGACCTTCTCGCCACCCTGCCACGCGGCCGAGTACTGCCCGCGCACGGTGTGCTTGCCCAGGTCCTCGGGCAGCTCCACGGCGGTCAGCACCTTGAGCTTCTCCGCCACCAGCGCCTTGGGGTGGAAGGAGCCGGGCTCCTCCATCGCGGTCAGCGCGAGCAGCTGGAGCAGGTGGTTCTGGATGACGTCACGGGCCGCGCCGATGCCGTCGTAGTACCCGGCCCGGCCGCCGATGCCGATGTCCTCGGCCATGGTGATCTGCACGTGGTCGACGTACGACCGGTTCCAGATCGGCTCGAACATCGTGTTCGCGAAGCGGAGCGCCAGGATGTTCTGGACGGTCTCCTTGCCGAGGTAGTGGTCGATCCGGAAGACCTCGTTCGGCGGGAAGACGTCGTGCACCAGCTGGTTGAGCTCCTGGGCACTGGTCAGGTCGTGGCCGAACGGCTTCTCGATGACCGCGCGCCGCCAGGAGCCCTCCTTCTGGTCCGCCAGCCCGTGCTTCTTGAGCTGGGCGACGACCTTGGGGAAGAACTTCGGCGGGACGGACAGGTAGAAGGCGAAGTTGCCGCCCGTGCCCTGCGCCTTGTCCAGCTCCTCGATCGTCGACTTCAGCGTCTCGAACGCCTCGTCGTCGTCGAAGTCGCCCTGGACGAACCGGCAGCCCTGTACCAGCTGCTGCCAGACCTCCTCGCGGAAGGGCGTGCGGGCGTGCTCCTTGACCGCGTCGTGCACCTCCTGGGCGAAATCCTCGTCCTGCCATTCGCGCCGGGCGAAACCGATCAGCGAGAAGCCCGGGGGCAGCAGGCCGCGGTTCGCCAGGTCGTAGACGGCGGGCATCAGCTTCTTGCGCGACAGGTCACCCGTAACGCCGAAAATGACCAGGCCGGACGGCCCCGCGATGCGCGGGAGCCGCCGGTCCTGTGCGTCACGAAGCGGGTTCGCTCCGTTCACAGACAAAATTCTCAGGCCTCCGTGGGGGCGAGGCGCTCGAGCTCCGCCTCGGTGGACTTCAGCAGGTCGTTCCAGGACGCCTCGAACTTCTCGACGCCTTCGTCCTCCAGCAGCTGCACCACATCGTCGTACGAGATGCCCAGCTTCGCGACCGCGTCCAGCTCCGCGCGAGCCTGGTCGTAGGTGCCGCGAATGGTGTCGCCGGCGACCACGCCGTGGTCGGCGGTGGCCTCCAGGGTGGCCTCCGGCATGGTGTTGACGGTGCCGGGGGCGACCAGGTCCACCACGTACAGGGTGTCCTTGTAGGCCGGGTCCTTGACGCCGGTCGAGGCCCACAGCGGACGCTGCTTGTTGGCCTGCGCCTTGTCCAGGGCCGCCCAGCGCTCGCCGGAGAACACTTCTTCGTACGCCTCGTAGGCCAGACGGGCGTTCGCGAGCGCCGCCTTGCCCTTGAGGGCCTTGGCCTCGTCGGTGCCGACGGAGTCCAGGCGCTTGTCGATCTCCGAGTCCACGCGGGACACGAAGAAGGAGGCGACCGAGTGGATCTTGGCGAGGTCCAGGCCCGCGGCCTTCGCCTTCTCCAGACCCGCCAGGTACGCGTCCATGACCTCGCGGTAGCGCTCCAGCGAGAAGATCAGCGTGACGTTGACGCTGATGCCCTTGCCGATGACCTCGGTGATCGCCGGCAGGCCTGCCTTGGTCGCCGGGATCTTGATGAGCGTGTTGGGACGGTCCACCAGCCAGGCGAGCTGCTTGGCCTCGGCGATGGTCGCCGTGGTCTCGTGCGCCAGACGGGGGTCGACCTCGATCGAGACCCGGCCGTCCTGGCCCTCGGTGGAGTCGTAGACGGGGCGCAGGATGTCGGCGGCGTCGCGGACGTCCGCCGTGGTGATCATGCGGATCGCCTCGTCGACGGTGACCTTGCGGGCGGCGAGGTCGGCGAGCTGCTGCTCGTAGCCGTCACCGCTGCTGATCGCCTTCTGGAAGATCGACGGGTTGGTGGTGACACCGACCACGTGGCTCTGGTCGATGAGCTCGGCCAGGTTGCCGGACGTGATGCGCTTGCGGGACAGGTCGTCCAGCCAGATCGCCACGCCCTCGTCGGAGAGGCGCTTGAGTGCGTCTGTCATGGGAATTGCATCTCCTACTTGTCTTGTACGGGCGTCAGCGCGCGGTGGCGGCCAGCCGTGCCTGTTCGAGAGAGGCCCGGGCGGCGGCGGTGACGGCCTCCGGGGTGAAGCCGAACTCGCGGAACAGCACCTTCGCGTCGGCCGACGCACCGAAGTGCTCCAGCGAGACGATCCGGCCGGCGTCGCCCACGTAACGGTGCCAGGTCAGGCCGATGCCCGCCTCGACGGCGACGCGCGCCTTCACCGACGGCGGCAGGACGCTGTCCTTGTACTCCTGGGACTGCTCCTCGAACCACTCGACGCACGGCATCGAGACCACGCGGGCCGGGACGCCCTCGGCCTGGAGCGCCTCGCGCGCGGCGACGGCGAGCTGGACCTCGGAACCGGTGCCGATGAGGACGACCTCGGCCGGACCGCCGTCGGCCTCGAACAGGACGTACCCGCCCTTGGCGGCGTCCTCGTTGCGCTCGTAGGTCGGCACGCCCTGGCGGGTCAGCGCCAGGCCGTGCGGGGCGCCCTTGCCGAACACCTTGGTGTGGCGGCGCAGGATCTCGCGCCAGGCGATGGCGGTCTCGTTCGCGTCGGCCGGGCGGACCACGTTCAGGCCCGGGATGGCGCGCAGCGAGGCGACGTGCTCGACCGGCTGGTGCGTCGGGCCGTCCTCGCCGAGGCCGATGGAGTCGTGCGTCCACACGTACGTCACCGGCAGGTGCATCAGCGCGGACAGGCGGACGGCGTTGCGCATGTAGTCGGAGAACACCAGGAAGGTGCCGCCGTAGATGCGGGTGTGGCCGTGCAGCGCGATGCCGTTCATGGCCGCGGCCATGGAGTGCTCGCGGATGCCGAAGTGGACGGTGCGGCCGTACGGGTCGGCCTCCGGCAGCGGGTTGCCCTCCGGCAGGAACGAGGAGTTCTTGTCGATGGTCGTGTTGTTGGAGCCGGCGAGGTCGGCCGAGCCGCCCCACAGCTCCGGGATGACCGCGCCGAGCGCTTCGAGCACCTTGCCGGAGGCCGCGCGGGTGGCGACGCCCTTGCCGGTCTCGAAGGCGGGGATCCGCTCCTCCCAGCCCGCGGGCAGCTCGTTCGCCTGGATGCGGTCGAACGAGGCGGCGCGCTCCGGGTTGGCGGTGCGCCAGGCGGAGAAGTCCTTCTCCCAGGCGGCCTTGGCGTCGCGGCCGCGGTCCAGGGCCTTGCGGGTGTGCGCGATGACCGCGTCCGACACCTCGAAGGTCTGCTCCGGGTCGAAGCCGAGGACGACCTTGGTGGCCGCGATCTCGTCGTTGCCGAGGGCCGAGCCGTGCGAGGCCTCGGTGCCCTGCGCGTGCGGCGCGGGCCAGGCGATGATCGAGCGGGCGGCGATGAAGGACGGACGCCCGGTCTCGGCCTTGGCGGCCTCCAGCGCGGCGTACAGGGCCTTCGGGTCGAGGTCGCCGTTCGCCTGCTGGGCGACGCGCTGGACGTGCCAGCCGTACGCCTCGTAGCGCGCGATGGTGTCCTCGGAGACGGCCGTCTCCGTGTCGCCCTCGATCGAGATGTGGTTGTCGTCCCACAGGAGCACGAGGTTGCCGAGCTTCTGGTGGCCGGCCAGCGAGGACGCCTCCGCGGAGATGCCCTCCTGCAGGCAGCCGTCGCCCGCGATCGCGTAGACCATGTGGTCGAACGGGGAGGTGCCCGGGGCGGCCTCCGGGTCGAACAGGCCGCGCTCGTAGCGGGCGGCCATGGCCATGCCCACCGCGTTGGCCACGCCCTGGCCCAGCGGGCCGGTCGTGGTCTCGACGCCCGCGGTGTGCCCGTACTCGGGGTGACCGGGGGTCTTCGAACCCCAGGTGCGGAACGCCTTGAGGTCGTCCAGCTCCAGGCCGAAACCGGCCAGGTAGAGCTGCGTGTAGAGGGTGAGGGACGAGTGCCCCGCGGAGAGCACGAAACGGTCCCGGCCGACCCATTCGGGGTCCGACGGGTCGTGCCGCATCACCTTCTGGAAGAGGGTGTAGGCGGCGGGGGCCAGGCTCATGGCCGTACCGGGGTGGCCGTTCCCGACCTTCTGCACCGCGTCGGCGGCGAGAATGCGGGCCGTGTCAACGGCGCGCTGGTCCAGTTCGGTCCACTCGAGCTCTGTGGTCGTCGGCTTGGTGCTCACCGTGGGTCAGGGCTCCTCTCCACATGTCGAATCCCGGTGACGTACCGTGCACCGGCGCGATTCCGAGCCTACCCTCGACCGGGCGTGCAGCTATTCGAGTGCCTCCACACCGTCACCACCTTGCCACGTCCGGTTCAGCGCGCCGGTGCCGATCGGCCCAACACGGGGCGACCCCCGCGCGGGGCGACGTAAGGGCAACGTCTACAGTGGCGTGGTACGCGCAAGTCTTTACCGGATCCTCATGTCCGGAGCTTGCTGGGAGTCTCTGTCAGGGGTGTGCGTGACGGCCGTCGAATCCCGTCCAGCGGGGGTGCTCGGTACCCCTTCCGGTCACCGGCCGTTCGGGGCCCGGGCCATGGCCTTCGTGGCGCTGACGAAGCCGCGGATCATCGAGCTGCTGCTCATCACGACCGTGCCGGTGATGTTCCTCGCCGAGCAGGGCGTTCCGTCGATGTGGCTGGTCCTCGTGACCTGCTTCGGCGGCTACCTGTCCGCGGGCGGCGCGAACGCGCTGAACATGTACATCGACCGCGACATCGACGCGTTGATGGACCGGACCTCGCAGCGGCCGCTGGTCACCGGAATGGTCAGTCCGCGGGAATGCCTGGTCTTCGGCATCTCGCTCGGGGTGATTTCCACCCTCTTCTTCGGCCTGCTGGTCAACTGGTTGTCGGCCGCGCTCTCGCTCGGTGCGCTCCTCTTCTACGTCGTGATCTACACGATGCTGCTGAAGCGGCGCACCTCGCAGAACATCGTGTGGGGCGGCATCGCGGGCTGCATGCCGGTGCTCATCGGCTGGTCGGCGGTCAAGGACGAGGTGTCCTGGGCCGCGGTCATCCTCTTCCTCGTCATCTTCTTCTGGACGCCGCCGCACTACTGGCCGCTGTCCATGAAGGTGAAGGACGACTACGCGCGGGTCGGCGTGCCGATGCTGCCGGTGGTCGCGGGCAACCGGGTGGTGGCGCGCCAGATCGTCCTCTACAGCTGGGTGATGGTGGCGGTCTCGCTGCTGCTGACCCCGCTGGGCTACACGGGGTGGTTCTACACCGCGGTGGCGCTGGTGGCCGGTGGCTGGTGGCTGTGGGAGGCGCACGCGCTGCACGCCCGGGCCAAGGCCGGGGTGACGGGTGCGAAGCTCAAGGAGATGCGGCTGTTCCACTGGTCGATCACCTACGTGTCGCTGCTGTTCGTGGCCGTGGCCGTGGATCCCTTCCTCCGCTGATTACTCACCGGTAGCATGCGGTCCATGGCAGACACCGCAGCAGTCACTCCCGACAAGAAGCAGGACCGCACCGCGGCGAAGCTGGCCAAGCAGATCGACGCCTTCGCCAAGTTGCACGGCGGCGCCGAGGGCCAGCTCGCGCACATCGGGCAGGCGGGCACCCGGATCGTGCTCGTCGGCGCCGACGGCGGCTGGGGCGACCTGGTGGCCCCCGCCTACGAGGTCGCGCGGCTCGCGGCCGAGAAGGCGGGCCTGACGCTCCAGGACGCCTTCGACGGCGAGATGGCGGCGCGGGTGCGGACCGGCCCGTACGAGTGGACCCGGATGGCGGGCATCCAAGTGGGCGGCCCCGCGAACCCGCCGGTCGCCGCGAAGCAGGCTCCCGCTCCCGCGGCGGAGGAGGAGCCGCCCCCCACGAAGCCCGAGCCCGCCGCGAAGGCTGCGCCTGCTGCGGAGGCGAAGGTCGAGCCCGCTGCGGAGGCGAAGGTCGAGCCTGCTGCTCCGAAGGCTGCCCCGGCCGCTGAGGCCAAGGTCGAGCCCGCTGCTCAGGCGAAGGCTGCGCCCGCTGCGGAGGCGAAGGTTGAGCCCGCGCCTGCTGCGAAGGCCGCCCCGGCTGCCGAGGCCAAGGTCGAGCCTGCTGCTGCGAAGGCTGCCCCGGCCGCTGAGGCGAAGGTCGAGCCCGAGGCGCCCAAGGCCGCTGTTGAGGCGAAGGCCGCGCCCGTCGCCGAGGTCAAGGACGAGCCCGCCGCTGAGGCGCCGAAGGCCGCCCCGGCTGCGGAGGCCAAGGTGGAGCCCGCGCCTGCTGCGAAGGCTGCGCCCGCCGCTGAGGCGAAGACCGAGCCCGAGGCCCCCGAGGCGAAGGCTGCGCCCGTCGCCGAGGTCAAGGACGAGCCCGCCGTTGAGGCGCCGAAGGCTGCCCCGGCTGCCGAGGCCAAGGTCGAGCCTGCCGCTGAGGCGAAGGGTGCGCCCGCCGCTGAGGCGAAGGGTGAGTCCGAGGTCGCCGCTGAGGCGGAGGGTACGGAGGCGAAGGCCGCCGAGTAGGGCGGCGGGGCGGGGGTGCGGGCGGGGCCCGCCGCGAGGCGACCGGCTCGGTCAACAGCGCGAGCAACACCTCACACCCCGCTCACCCGTTAGGACGTGTGGAAGCGCACCCGCACGTTCGCCCACGTCCGCAACGGGATGACCGGATGATCGAAACGCCGCCCCTGGTGGACCAGTACTGCCAGGGAGTGCTCCGCACGGAGCTGGGCCTCGGCACCTTCGAGGCCCGCCTCGGCGGGTCGGTGGGACCGGCAGCCGCCGGGACCACCTTCTTCGACACCCAGGCCGGCTTCGCCGTGCGCCGCTGGTGTCCGCCGCTGCTCGGGCTGGAAGCCCACTGCCCGCCCGCCCACTACCTGGCCCGCCGCCGCGAACTGGGCGTCCTGGAGGCGGACCGGCTGCTGCTGCGGGGCTCCGGCACCGCCACCTTCCTCGTCGACACCGGGGCGTCGGGGGACCTGACGGGTCCCAAGGAGCTCGCGCTCGCCGCCGACGCGGAGGCCCACGAGATCGTCCGGCTGGAGTTACTGGCCGAGCACGTCGCCGATACCTCCGGCACCGCCGAGGGCTTCCTCGCCAATCTCGCCGAGGCCTTCCAGCACGCGGCCGCGGGAGCCCTTGCCTTCACCGCGGGGACCGGTCCGGGCGCCGGTCACGGCACGGCCCTGGCGTTCGCGCCCGAGCCGCCCGGCCCCGACGAGGTGCGCGGCGCGGCGGCGCGGTGGTTGGCCCGGCGGGTCAAGGGCGGGCCGGTGCGGGACCCCGTACTCGTGCGGCACCTGCTGTGGAGCGCGGTCGGCTCGGGGCTGCCGCTCCAGCTGCACGCCGGTGCGGGGGATCCGCGCGAACGCCTCGACCGCGGCGATCCGGCCCTGCTGACGGACTTCGTCCGGGCGACGGCGGGCCTGGGCACCGACCTGGTGCTGCTGCACGGATACCCGTACCACCGGCACGCCGCGCACCTGGCGGCCGCCTTCCCGCACGTCTACGCCGACCTCGGTCCGGCCCTCGCCCGCACCGGGGCGCGCGCCGACGCGGTACTGGCGGAACTCCTGGAGACGGCGCCCTTCGGCAAGCTGCTCTACTCCAGCGGCGGCCGCGAACTGCCCGAACTGCACGTGGTCGCGGCCCGGGTGTTCCGGGAGGCGCTCGGTCGGGTGCTGGGAGGCTGGGTCGCCGACGGCTCCTGGTCCTGGCGGGACGCCGAGCGGGTGGCGGCCCTGCTCGCGGCGGGCAACGCCCGCCGCGTCTACGGCCTGGACCGGCCCTGAACCGGTCCGCCTCAGACGGACGCCGGGAGCGCCGCGTCCTGCGCCGGGATCTCCGCCCGCGCCCCGGGGCGTTCGCGCAGGCCGAGCGCCACCCGCAGGACGGCGATCCACACGAGGCACGAGCCGAGCATGTGGACGGCCACCAGCACCTCGGGCACCTTGGTGAAGAACTGGACGTAGCCGATGGCGCCCTGGGCGAGCAGCACGACCAGCAGGTCGCGGGCGCGCGCCCGGGTGTCGTCCGGAGCGTCCACCACGCGCAGCACCAGCCACATCGCGACGGCCAGCGCGCACACCAGCCAGGCCGCGACGGCGTGCACGTGCGCGGTGGTGGTCCAGTCGAACGGCATCCGCTTGATGTCGCTGCTGTCACCGGCGTGCGGGCCGGAACCGGTGACGACGGTGCCCGCCGCGATCAGCACCAGCGTCGCCGCGAGCATCGTCCACGACAGCTTGCGCACCGGCGCGGGAACGCGCGGCCGGGGCGCGGTGTCACCCTCGCGGGTGCGCTGCCAGGTGATGGTGGTGACCGTGATGAGCGAGGTGGCGAGCAGGAAGTGGCCCGCCACGCTGTAGGGGTTGAGGCCCGTCATCACCGTGATGCCGCCGAGCACGGCGTTCCCCATGACGATGGCGAACTGGATCCACCCCAGCTTCGTCAGCGACCGGCGCCACGGCTTCGCCGAGCGGGCCGCGACGATGCCCCAGCCGACCGCCGCGCACAGGACGTACGTCAGCATGCGGTTGCCGAACTCGATGGCGCCGTGGAAGCCCTGGGCGGGCGTCGCGAACAGGCTGTCGTCGGTGCACTTGGGCCAGGTGTCGCAGCCCAGACCGGAGCCGGTCAGGCGGACGGCGCCGCCGGTGACGACGATGACCACACTCATCACGAGTGCGGCGAGCGCGGCCCGCTGGACCGTGCGCGGCGACGGCGTCCAGCGGCTGGCGATGTAAGCGAGGGGGGAGAACACGCCCCCTATCGTAGGCGGCGCCTTGTGCAAACTTTCACGAGGGGGTGCCGTCAGGTGTGTCAGGCGCGTCACTTGGGGTCTCGGGGGCGATCATCAGCCGGAACCGGGCGCCCGCCGGGTCCCCTTCCTCCTGCCACCACACCCGGATCCGCCAATGCGCGCCGGGGCCGGGGTAGTCCGGGGACTCGGTGAAGCCCCGGAAGAGGTCGGTCGCCACCTCCTCCGCCGTCCTGTTCGTTACTTCTGCGGCGTTGTGCCAGGGATGTCCCTGTACGTTCCACAGTCCGTCAGGACCCCGGACGTCGAACCGCCACACCGCGAGCCAGGGGAGGGTGTCGAGCGTCTCGGCCACCCGGTCGCCGTCGAGGCGCAGCCCGGCCGTGATCCGCCGCGGCTCCACGCCCTGGATCCGGGCGGCCAGCACGGCCTGGGGGAGCAGCCGTTCGGGCAGCAGCCCGTCCGCGCGCAGACCCACCAGGGACTCGAAGTCGAGGAAGCGCAGCCGCAGTTCCAGCTGGCGCTCGATGTGCGCCAGCGCGTCCTCGGCCTCCTGGGCCTCCTCCGGCCCCGGGCCGACCTGGAGCAGCCGGCGGAAGTCCCGCTCGGCGTCCACCGCCCAGGCCACCGCGTCCTCGGCCAGCCCCAGCTCGGCGAGCCGGTCCCCGAGGAACACCTTGGCCTGGGCCAGGCCGCGCTGGTTGACCGGATCGTGCGGGTCCAGCCCCGCCAGCACGTCCACCGCCGAGCGGGTCACGTCCAGGGCCCGCTCGCCGGCGGCCCGCTCCATCGGGCTCGGGCCCTCCTCGGCCGCGGCGCCCAGCGGGTGCCGGGGCAGCCGGTCCGCGTCGCTCAGCGGCCAGGCCAGCCAGACCCCCTGGTTGATCAGGCCCCGGGCGTACCAGCGGGCGTACTCCGGGTCGTGCGCGGCGGCCTGCTGCGCGTGCCGCAGCCCCTCCTCCAGGGCCGACAGCGCCCCGGCCCGGTCCCCGTCCGCGAAGCGGCGGGCCGCCAGGTCGCCCAGGCGCAGGCCGAGCCGGGCCGCGCACTCGGGGTCGCTGCGCGCGGGCTCCCGCAGCGCGGAGATCAGTTCGCCCAGCAGCCGCTCGCGCTCACCCGGCTCCGCGTGCGCGGCGCCTGAACGGATCCGGGACCACTGTTCGTCGAGCCGCAGTGCGGCCTCTCGCTGCGCCATGCCCGCCCCCCGGCTTCGTGTCGTGTGGAGGCGTCCATCCTCGCGGGAAGGCCGCGGGAGGGGGAAGGTCTTCTCTCGCGGCGCAACAGGAACCGGTCACTCCCGGACGGCGCGCGGCGGGCCCGCTACTCCCAGCGGAAGAACCGCCCCGCGGCGCCCAGCCCCAGCGCCGCCCAGGCCGCCAGCACGGCCGCGTCGGCCCAGGGCAGCGACGCGCCCTCCTGGAGCACCGCCCGCAGCCCGTGGGACAGGGCGCTGATCGGCAGCAGTTCCAAGACCGTGCGCACCGCCTCCGGGAACTTCTCCATCGGCACGATCACCCCGCCGCCGACCAGCAGGAGCAGGAACACCAGGTTCGCGGCGGCCAGCGTCGCCTCGGCCTTCAGGGTGCCCGCCATCAGCAGCCCGAGCCCGGAGAAGGCGGCGGTGCCGAGCAGGACCAGCGCGGCCACCGACAGCGGGTCGCCGTGCGGGGACCAGCCGAGCCCGAGGGCGATCACCGACAGCAGGGCGATCTGGAGCACCTCGGTGACCAGGACCGACAGGGTCTTGGCGGCCAGCAGGGCCCAGCGCGGCAGCGGCGAGGCCCCCAGCCGCTTGAGGACCCCGTAGCGGCGGTCGAAGCCGGTGGCGATGGCCTGGCCGGTGAAGGCCGTCGACAGCACCGCGAGGGCCAGGATGCCGGGAGCGAGGAAGTCCACGGACCGCTGCGCGCCCGTGTCGACGATGTCCACGGCCGAGAACAGCACCAGCAGCAGCGCCGGGATGATCACGGTGAGCAGCAGCTGCTCGCCGTTGCGCAGCAGCATCCGGGTCTCCAGCGCGGTCTGCGCGAAGATCATGCGGGACACGGGCGCGGCCCCCGGCCCGGGGGTGAACGTACCGGCGCTCATGCGCGCAGCTCCTTGCCCGTGAGTTCCAGGAAGACGTCTTCGAGGGTGTGCCGCTCGACCGTGAGGCTGTCCGGCATGACCCCGTGCTGGGCGCACCAGGAGGCGACCGTGGCCAGCAGCTGCGGGTCGATGTCGCCGGTGAGGCGGTAGACGCCGGAGGTGGTCTCGGCGGCCTGGGTGCCGTCGGGCAGCGCCTTGAGGAGCGAGCCGAGGTCGAGCGCGGGGCGACCGGTGAAGCGCAGCGTGTTCTCGGCGCCGCCGCGGCACAGCCGCTCGGGGCTGCCGTGCACGATGACGCGGCCCGCGTCGACGATGGCGACCTCGTCGGCGAGCTGCTCGGCCTCGTCCATGTGGTGGGTGGTGAGCACGACGGTGACCCCGTCGGCGCGCAGTTCCCGGACGAGGTCCCAGGTGGCGCGGCGGGCCTGGGGGTCCAGGCCGGCGGTCGGCTCGTCCAGGAAGACCAGCTCGGGGCGGCCGACGACGGCCATGGCGAGGGAGAGGCGCTGCTGCTGGCCGCCGGAGAGGCGGCGGTAGGCGGTGCGGCCGCAGTCGCCGAGCCCGAGCCGCTCCACCAGCATGCCGACGTCGAGGGGGTCGGCGTACAGCGCGGCCATGTGCCGCAGCATCTCGACCGCGCGGGCGCCGGAGTAGATCCCGCCGGACTGGAGCATCACGCCGATCCGCGGGCGCAGGGCCGGCGCGTCGGCGACGGGGTCCAGGCCGAGGACGCGGACGGTTCCGGCGTCGGGGCGGTGGTAGCCCTCGCAGATTTCCACAGTGGTCGTCTTGCCCGCGCCGTTGGGACCTAGGACCGCGGTGACCGAGGCCCTTGGGACGGTGAGGTCGAGGCCGTCCACCGCCGTTTTGGGGCCGTACCGCTTCACCAGTCCGCGGATCTCCACGGCGGGGTCGTTGCTCATGCGGGTGAGTCTACGGAGCCGGTGCGGGGGTCCTAGGTCCCGGGTCCACAAGGTCCCGGGTCCGCCCTTTCATGACTTTTTCATACCGAACGGAGCACTGGGGAGGATCTAACTTCGAAAGGTGAACAGCATCGCGCAGAACGTCGAAGCCACCTCGGGGCGCACGATCTCGGGCACCCGACGCGCTATTTCGTCTCGGCGATGCTCGCCGGCGCCTATATCGGGATCGGGGAGATCCTGCTGCTGGTCGCCGTCTCGCCCTTCGTGGCGAAGGGGTCGGCGGCGGTGAAGCTGCTGGAGGGCGCGGTGTTCCCGATCGCGCTCACCATCGTGATGTTCGCGGGCGCCCAGCTCTTCACCAGCAACGTGATGATCATGCTGGTCGGCGCGCTGTCCGGCCGCACCGGGGTGAAGGACCTGGTCGCCTCCTGGGTGCTCTCGCTGGGCGGGAACCTCGTGGGGGCCTTCGGCTTCGGCGCCATGGTGCACGCCTCGGGCGTGACCTCCTCGCCCTCCGCGCGGGCGATGCTGGCCGAGATGGTGCACGGGAAGACGGCGCTCGGCGGCGGGCAGCTCTTCTGGCGCGCGGTGCTCTGCAACATGTTGGTCTGCCTGGCGATCTGGATGTTCACCCGGGCGCGCGGGGACGCGGCCAAGATTTTCGTGCTGTGGCTGCCGGTGGCGGTGTTCGTGGCGGTCGGATTCGAACACTGCGTGGCGAACATGGCGGTCTTCAGCCTGGCGATCCTGGACGGGCAGGCCGGATTCGGTGACCTCGCGCGGAACCTGATGTTCACGGTGCCGGGAAACATCGTGGGCGGAGGCTTGCTGGTGGGGGCCGTTTACTGGTTCACCGGAGGGTCCCGCCGGGATTACGGAATAGTCGCTTCCGGTTGATTGGCGTCACGCTGCGTCGACAAATTAGGTAACCCTTAGTGATGGAGGCCACCAGTGGTGGCCTCCATCACGGCTTGTCGGTCCCCGGGTAATTACGCAACAATGGCGTTGTGAAATACGGCGAACGGCTGACCGAGACCCCTCCGGGGGAACTCGCGACCGGAGAGCGGTCCACCCGCAACCGGGTCGCGCGGTCGATCCTGGACCACGGTCCGTCGACCGTCGCCGACCTGGCCCAGCGGCTCGGCCTCACCCAGGCCGCCGTTCGGCGCCACCTCGACGCGCTCCTCGCGGACGACGTGGTCGCCGCCCGGGAACAGCGGGTGTACGGCGCCCGTACCCGGGGCCGACCCGCCAAGGTCTTCGCGCTCACCGACTGCGGCCGGGACGCCTTCGACCAGTCCTACGACGCCCTCGCCACCGAGGCCCTGCGCTGGATCGCACGGGCCGCCGGCGGCGGGGAGCAGGGCGAAGCGGCGGTCGCCGCCTTCGCCCGGGCGAGGATGGACGCGCCGGAGCAGACCTACCGCGAAGCGGTCGACGCGGCGGACCCCGCGGACCGCACCGAGGCCCTTGCCAGGGCGTTGACCGCGGACGGGTACGCTGCTACGGCGAAGAGCGCCCCGGGGCCACACAGTGGAGAGCAGCTCTGCCAGCACCACTGCCCGGTCGCCCACGTGGCCGAGCAGTTCCCACAGCTGTGCGAGGCGGAGACCGAGGTCTTCTCCCGCCTGCTCGGGACGCACGTGCAGCGGCTCGCCACCATCGCCCACGGCGACGGGGTGTGCACCACCTTCATCCCGCGCGGCAGCGGGCCGGGCGCGCACGCCCCACAGACCGACACATCAGCATCAACTTCTGTACGCACCGCCGGGAGGAACCCCGCATGACCACGGAGATCGCTCACCCTGAGCTGGATGGCCTGGGCACCTACGAATACGGCTGGGCCGACTCCGACGCGGCCGGTGCCACGGCCAAGCGGGGTCTGTCCGAAGAGGTCGTCCGCGACATCTCGGCGAAGAAGTCCGAGCCGGAGTGGATGCTGAAGCTCCGCCTCAAGGGCCTCAAGCTGTTCGGCAAGAAGCCCATGCCCAACTGGGGCTCCGACCTCTCGGGCATCGACTTCGACAACATCAAGTACTTCGTGCGTTCGACCGAGAAGCAGGCCGCTTCCTGGGAGGACCTGCCCGAGGACATCAAGAACACGTACGACAAGCTCGGCATCCCGGAGGCGGAGAAGCAGCGCCTCGTCGCCGGTGTCGCGGCCCAGTACGAGTCCGAGGTCGTCTACCACCAGATCCGTGAGGACCTGGAGGAGCAGGGCGTGATCTTCCTCGACACGGACACCGCGCTCAAGGAGCACCCGGAGCTCTTCCAGGAGTACTTCGGCACGGTCATCCCGGTCGGCGACAACAAGTTCGCGTCGCTGAACACCGCCGTGTGGTCGGGCGGCTCGTTCATCTACGTCCCCAAGGGCGTCAAGGTCGACATCCCGCTCCAGGCCTACTTCCGCATCAACACGGAGAACATGGGCCAGTTCGAGCGGACGCTGATCATCGTGGACGAGGACGCCTACGTCCACTACGTCGAGGGCTGCACCGCCCCGATCTACTCCTCGGACTCGCTGCACAGCGCCGTGGTCGAGATCATCGTGAAGAAGGGCGGCCGCTGCCGCTACACGACGATCCAGAACTGGTCGAACAACGTCTACAACCTGGTCACCAAGCGCGCCGTGGCGTACGAGGGCGCGACCATGGAGTGGATCGACGGCAACATCGGTTCCAAGGTCACCATGAAGTACCCGGCCGTCTACCTGATGGGCGAGCACGCCAAGGGCGAGACCCTCTCCATCGCCTTCGCGGGCGAGGGCCAGCACCAGGACGCCGGCTCCAAGATGGTCCACATGGCGCCGAACACCTCCTCGAACATCGTCTCCAAGTCGGTGGCCCGCGGTGGCGGCCGCACCTCGTACCGCGGTCTGGTCGAGATCGGCGAGGGCGCGCACGGCTCCAAGTCGAACGTGCTCTGCGACGCCCTGCTGGTCGACACGATCTCCCGCTCGGACACGTACCCGTACGTGGACGTCCGCGAGGACGACGTCTCCATGGGCCACGAGGCCACCGTCTCCAAGGTCTCCGACGACCAGCTCTTCTACCTGATGAGCCGCGGTCTGACCGAGTTCGAGGCGATGGCGATGATCGTGCGCGGCTTCGTCGAGCCGATCGCGCGCGAGCTGCCGATGGAGTACGCGCTGGAGCTGAACCGGCTGATCGAGCTGCAGATGGAGGGTTCGGTCGGCTAGTACGGCCGCCCGCCCCGCAGCGCAGATCCCTTTGACGCACGACGCAGGAAGAGAGCAAGACGACAGCCATGGCAGAGGCTCAGAGCATTCCGGTGGGCTCCACCACCGCCGGCGCGATCGCGGTGGCCGCCGAGTCCACCGTCGCCACCCGGATGAGCGCGCCCCCGTCCTTCGACGTGGCGGACTTCCCCGTGCCGCACGGCCGTGAGGAAGAGTGGCGCTTCACCCCGCTGGCCCGCCTGCGTGGTCTCCACGACGGCACCGCGGTCGCGAACGGCACCATGAAGGCGCAGATCGACGCGCCCGAGGGCGTCACCATCGAGTCGGTGGACCGCGAGGACGCCCGCGTCGGCAAGGCCGGTACGCCGGTCGACCGCGTCGCGGCCCAGGCGTTCTCGTCCTTCGCCAAGGCCACGGTCGTCACCGTGCCCAAGGAGCAGGTGCTCACCGAGCCGGTGCGCGTCTCGCTGCACGGCGAGGGCGGCACCACCTTCGGCCACACGGTCTTCGACGTGCAGGCCTTCGCCGAGGCGATCATCGTCATCGACCACACCGGTGACGGCGTCCGCGCCGCCAACGTCGACTTCCTGGTCGGCGACGGCGCCAAGCTCACCGTGGTCTCGGTCCAGGACTGGGACGACACCGCCGTCCACTGCTCCCAGCACAACGCGCTGATCGGCCGTGACGCGAGCTTCAAGTCGATCGTGATCACCTTCGGCGGTGACCTCGTCCGACTGCACCCGCGCGTGAACTACGCCGGTCCCGGCGGCGAGGCCGAGCTCCTCGGCCTGTACTTCACCGACAAGGGCCAGCACCAGGAGCACCGCCTCCTGGTCGACCACGTCGCCCCGCACTGCAAGTCCCACGTGGTCTACAAGGGCGCGCTGCAGGGCCAGGACGCGCACGCGGTGTGGATCGGTGACGTCCTCATCGAGAAGACCGCCGAGGGCACCGACACCTACGAGATGAACCGCAACCTCGTCCTCACGGACGGCGCGCGGGTCGACTCGGTGCCGAACCTGGAGATCGAGACCGGCGAGATCGTCGGCGCCGGCCACGCCTCCGCGACCGGCCGCTTCGACGACGAGCAGCTCTTCTACCTCCAGTCCCGCGGCATCCCGGCCGACGAGGCCCGCCGCCTGGTCGTGCGCGGCTTCTTCGCCGAGCTGGTCCAGCAGATCGGTGTCGACGACATCGAGGCGCGCCTGCTGGCGAAGATCGACCTCGAGCTGCAGGCGTCGGTCTGATGACCTACGTCAAGGCCTGCGCGCTGAGCGAGCTGGAGAGCGACACCCCGAAGCGGGTGGAACTCGACGGCACGCCGGTGTCCGTCGTCCTCACCGAGGGGGAGGTGTTCGCGATCAACGACATCTGCTCGCACGCGAACGTGTCCCTCTCGGAGGGCGAGGTCGACGACTGCATGATCGAGTGCTGGCTGCACGGCTCGGCCTTCGACCTGCGGACCGGCAAGCCGTCCGGCCTCCCGGCCACGCGCCCCGTACCCGTATACCCCGTCAAGATCGAAGGGGGCGACGTGCTCGTCTCCCTCACCCAGGAGTCCTGAGGTATCCATGGCAACGCTTGAAATCCACGACCTGCACGTCTCCGTCGAGGCCGAGAACGGCGCCCGCGAGATCCTCAAGGGCGTCGAGCTCACCATCAAGCAGGGTGAGACGCACGCCATCATGGGTCCGAACGGCTCCGGCAAGTCCACCCTCGCGTACGCGCTCGCCGGTCACCCGAAGTACACCATCACCAGCGGCACCGTGACCCTCGACGGCGAAGACGTCCTGGAGATGTCCGTCGACGAGCGCGCCCGCGCCGGCGTGTTCCTCGCCATGCAGTACCCGGTGGAGATCCCCGGCGTCTCGGTCTCCAACTTCCTGCGCACGTCGGCGACGGCGATCCGCGGCGAGGCCCCCAAGCTGCGCACCTGGGTGAAGGAGGTCAAGTCCGCGATGGAGCAGCTCCAGATGGACCCGGCCTTCGCCGAGCGCAACGTCAACGAGGGCTTCTCCGGCGGTGAGAAGAAGCGCCACGAGATCCTCCAGCTGGAGCTCCTCAAGCCGAAGATCGCGATCCTCGACGAGACCGACTCCGGCCTCGACGTCGACGCGCTGCGCCAGGTCTCCGAGGGCGTCAACCGCGTCCGCGAGACCGGCGAGGTCGGCACCCTGCTGATCACGCACTACACGCGGATCCTCCGCTACATCAAGCCCGACTTCGTCCACGTCTTCTCCGAGGGCCGCATCGTCGAGTCCGGCGGCGCCGAACTCGCCGACAAGCTCGAGGCCGAGGGCTACGAGGCGTACAGCACGAAGGGTGGCGCTACCGCGTGACACAGCTGCCTGGCCTCCTCGACATCGAGGCGATCCGCAAGGACTTCCCCCTGCTGGATCGTGTGGTCCACGACGGGAAGAAGATCGTTTACCTGGACAACGCGGCGACTTCGCAGAAGCCGCGCCAGGTGCTCGACGCGCTGAACGAGTACTACGAGCAGCACAACGCCAACGTCCATCGCGGCGTGCACGTGCTCGCCGAGGAGGCCACGGCGCTGTACGAGGGCGCCCGCGACAAGGTCGCCGCCTTCATCAACGCGCCGAGCCGCGACGAGGTGATCTTCACCAAGAACGCCTCGGAGTCGCTCAACCTGGTCGCGAACATGCTCGGCTGGGCGGACGAGCCCTACCGGGTCGACCGCGACACCGAGATCGCCATCACGGAGATGGAGCACCACTCCAACATCGTGCCGTGGCAGCTGCTCTCGCAGCGCACCGGCGCGAAGCTGAAGTGGTTCGGCCTCACCGACGACGGCCGGCTCGACCTGTCCAACATCGAAGAGGTCATCACGGAGAAGACGAAGATCGTCTCCTTCACGCTGGTCTCCAACATCATGGGCACGGTCAACCCGACCGAGGCGATCGTCCGGCGCGCGCAGGAGGTCGGCGCGCTGGTGCTGATCGACGCCTCGCAGGCCGCTCCGCACATGCCGCTCGACGTGCAGGCGCTCGGCGCCGACTTCGTGGCCTTCACCGGTCACAAGATGTGCGGCCCGACCGGCATCGGCGTCCTGTGGGGACGCCAGGAGCTGCTGGAGGACCTGCCCCCGTTCCTCGGTGGCGGCGAGATGATCGAGACCGTGTCGATGCACGCCTCGACCTACGCTCCCGCACCGCACAAGTTCGAGGCGGGCACGCCCCCGATCGCCCAGGCCGTCGGCCTCGGCGCGGCCGTGGACTACCTGACCGCGATCGGCATGGACAAGATCGCCGCGCACGAGCACGCGATCACCGAGTACGCGGTCAAGCGCCTGCTCGAAGTCCCCGACCTGCGGATCATCGGCCCCACCACGGCCGAGGACCGCGGCGCGGCCATCTCCTTCACGCTGGGGGACATCCACCCCCACGACGTCGGCCAGGTCCTGGACGAGCAGGGCATCGCGGTCCGCGTGGGACACCACTGCGCGCGCCCCGTCTGCCTGCGCTACGGAATTCCCGCGACCACACGGGCGTCGTTCTACCTGTACTCCTCTCCGGCCGAGGTCGACGCACTGGTCGACGGGCTGGAGCACGTACGGAACTTCTTCGGATAGTGACGGACATGACGAAGGCACTGGGGCAGCGGTGAAGCTGGATTCGATGTACCAGGAACTGATCCTGGACCACTACAAGCACCCGCACGGGCGTGGCCTGCGCGACGGCGACGCCGAGGTGCACCACGTCAACCCGACGTGCGGTGACGAGATCACGCTGCGCGTGAAGTACGACGGCGAGACGCTCACCGACGTCTCGTACGAGGGCCAGGGCTGCTCCATCAGCCAGGCCAGCGCGTCCGTGCTGAACGAGCTGCTGGTCGGCAAGGACCTCGCCGACGCGCGCCGGATCCAGGAGACCTTCCTGGAGCTGATGCAGTCGAAGGGCAAGATCGAGCCCGACGAGGCCATGGAAGAGGTGCTGGAGGACGCGGTCGCGTTCGCCGGCGTCGCCAAGTTTCCCGCGCGGGTCAAGTGTGCTCTGCTGAGCTGGATGGCGTGGAAGGACGCGACCGCCCAGGTTCTGGGCGACGCGGAGAGGAAGACGGCATGACCGAGAACGCGACGCCCGAGGCGTCGATCAAGCCGGCCAGCGAGGAAGAGGTCCGCGAGGCCCTCTACGACGTGGTCGACCCCGAGCTGGGCATCGACGTCGTCAACCTGGGCCTGATCTACGGCATCCACGTCGACGACGCGAACATCGCCACCCTCGACATGACGCTGACGTCCGCGGCCTGCCCGCTGACCGACGTGATCGAGGACCAGGCGAAGTCGGCGACGGAGGGCATCGTCAACGAGCTGCGCATCAACTGGGTGTGGATGCCGCCGTGGGGCCCGGACAAGATCACCGACGACGGCCGCGAGCAGCTGCGCGCACTCGGCTTCAACGTCTGATTCCAGATGTTCCCCACGGAACCCCCCGCACGCGAGTGCGGGGGGTTCCGTGCGTTCCGGGGGCCGCGGCGGTCTTCCGGGGTCCGCTGTTATCCCGGCGGACGGATCGCGTGCACCGGGAGTTGGCCACGGTGGCCGAATCTTCTCGACGGCCGTCATGTCGTGGCGGCGCAGCAGTCGAGAGGACCCCTTGTGACCGTTCGTCCTTCACCGGCACGCCGTGTGGCCGCCGCGGGAGCCGCCGGGGCCGCGGCCCTGCTCGTCGCGGGGCTCACCGCGCCCGCCTTCGCGGCGCAGGCGCCCGCGCCGTCGGCGGAGGCGCTCGCGCCGACCATCACGCTCTCCGCCGGATACCTGTCGGGAGCCGTCGGGGCCGTCGGCGACCCGGGCGTGGGCGTGCGGGTGGCGCAGTCCGCCGCCACGGGCACCCCGCTCCGCGACGCCGCGCTCAAGGTCGAGGTGATCGCCTCCAGCGATCCGGCGGTCGCCGCGCCCGGCGACGTACGCATCGAGCGGACCCGGGGCGGGCGCGAGCTGACCGTGCGCCCGCGCGGGCGCGGCTACACCGAGCTGACCGTGCGGGTCACCGGCCGCGGCGGGAAGAGCGCCACCGCCACCCTCGGCTACGCCGCCTCCGCGCGGGTGAGCGGCGGGGCCGCGGGCACGCGCTACCTCACCGGCTCCTCGGACGCCTCGGCGGCCGTGGACGCGGGCGGCGGGTACGCGCTGGTGGCCGACGACGAGTCCAACGTGCTGCGCCTGTACGACCGTTCCCGCTCCGGCGCGCCGGTCAAGACCTGGGACCTCGGCGCCGCCCTCGGGGTGAAGAAGGAAGTCGACATCGAGGCCGCCGCCCGGGTCGGCGACACCGTCTACTGGACCGGTTCGCTCGGCAACAACAAGGACGGCAAGTACAAGGCGGAACGGAACACGGTCTTCACCACGAAGATCACCGGTTCCGGCGCCGCCACCGAGGTCACCTTCTCCGCCGCCTACAAGGGGCTGCGCGAGGACCTCATCGCCTGGGACACGGCGAACGGCAACCGCTACGGCTTCGCCGCGGGCACCGCCGCCGGACAGGTCCCCAAGCGGATCGACGGATTCAACGTGGAGGGGCTGGAGTTCGCGCCGGGCTCCACGACCACGGCCTACCTGGGCTTCCGCGCGCCGCTCGCGCCCGCCGTGCGCGGCGGCAAGGCGCTGATCGTGCCCGTCACGAACATCGACCAGGTGGTGGCGAAGGGTGCCAAGGCCACCTTCGGCGCGGGCATCGAGCTGGACCTGGGCGGGCTCGCGATCCGGGACATCCGCAAGAACGCGGCGAACCAGTACCTGATCCTGGCCGGTTCCTGGGCCGCCGACGACAACACCGACCCCTACGCCCTCTTCTCCTGGGACGGGGTCCCCGGGCACGCTCCCAAGAAGCGCCTCGACCTGCCCACCACCGACCCCGGCGGCTGGGAAGCCGTGGTCGCCGTACCCGACCTGCGGGCGCCCGGCGCCCGCGTCCAGCTGATCACCGACAGCGGCTCCGCCGACCTGTACGGCGACGGCACCGAGGCCAAGGACCTCGGCCACCCCGAGTGGAAGAAGTCCCGGTCCGCATGGTTCACGCTCGACAACGTCCGTGGGAGCACCCGTTGAAGTCACCGCAGAAGCAGCTGGGTACCGCCGCGATCGCCGCGCTGATGCTCGCCGGTCTGATGAACATGCCCGCCCAGGCCGCCAGTTACGGCACGCCGACCATCTCGCTGTCCGCCGGTTACCTCTCCGGGGCCGTGGGCGGGGTCGGCGACCCGCTCGTCGACGTCACCGTCGCCCAGAGCGGCGCCGACGTCTCCGCGCTCACCGTGAGCGCCTCCGCGTCGAGCAAGTCCTCGGTGGCCGGGACCGGCGACGTGAGCGTCACCGGAGCCGGAGCGGTACGGCGGCTCGCCGTCACGGCGCGCGGTCGCGGCTACACCAACCTCACCGTCAAGGTGACCGGCCTGGGCGGCAAGAGCGCCACCAAGACCCTGGCGTACGCCGCCTCGGCGGCCGTGCAGAACCCGGCCGACGCCCGCTACCTCACCGGGTCCTCGGACTCCTCGGCCGCCGTGGACGTCGGCGGCGGCTACACCGTCGTCGCGGACGACGAGTCCAACGTCCTGCGCCTGTACGACCGTTCCCAGTCCGGCGCGCCGGTCAGGACCTGGGACTTCAGCTCTCAGCTCGGGGTCAGCAAGGAGGTGGACATCGAGGGCGCCACCCGCGTCGGCAACACCATCTACTGGACCGGTTCGCTCGGCAACAACAAGGACGGCGAGTACAAGGCCCCCCGGAACACGGTGTTCACCACGACGCTGAGCGGCTCCGGGTCCACCACGCAGCTCGCGTACGGGCGTTCGTACAAGAAGCTCCGCGACGACCTCGTGGCCTGGGACAAGGCGAACGGGAACCGCTACGGCTTCGCGGCGGGCACCGCCGACGGCGAGGCGCCCAAGCAGATCGACGGATTCAACGTGGAGGGGCTGGAGTTCGCGCCGGGCTCCACGACCACGGCCTACCTGGGCTTCCGCGCGCCGCTCGCGCCCGCCGTGCCTGGGGGCAAGGCGCTGATCGTGCCCGTCACCAACTTCGACAAGGTGCTCTCCAGCGGTTCCAAGGCCACCTTCGGCGCGGGCATCGAACTGGACCTGGGCGGGCTCGCGATCCGCGACATCCGCAAGAACGCGGCGAACCAGTACCTGATCCTGGCCGGTTCCTGGGCCGCCGACGACAACACCGACCCCTACGCCCTCTACTCCTGGGACGGGGTCCCCGGGCACGCCCCGGTGAAGCGGACCGACCTGCCGACCAGCGACGCGGGCGGCTGGGAGGCCATCGTCGACGTACCGGACCTGAAGGTGCCGGGGGCCCGGGTGCAGCTGATCACCGACTGCGGGTCGGCCGACCTGTACGGCGACGGCACCGAGGCCAAGGACCTGACGCACGCGGAGTGGAAGAAGTCGCGCTCGGGCTGGTTCACGGTCGGCTAAGTACTACGGCCGACGGTCCGGACCTGCCCGAGGGGCGGGTCCGGACCGCCGGCCACCGGCTGCGCCCCGCTAGTCCACCCGGCCCGCCGGGTGGAAGTTGAGGCGTTCGCGGACGACCGGGAAACCGGCCTTGGTGAAGTGGGCGGCCATGGGGTAGTTGCCCCGGTCCGTGGCTCCGGTGACGAACTCCGCGCCCCGCTCCACCAGGAAGTGGGTGCACTCCGCGAGGAGGTCGTAGGCGTAGCCGTGCCCGCGCTGCTCAGGGAGGACCCCGATGAAGCCGACGGTCGGGCCGGAGGGGTTGTGGGCCGGGATGTGGATGCCGACCGGTTCGCCGTCCGGCGTGTGCGCGAGCTGCCACCACTCCCGCGGGGAGGGGCACCAGTGGAAGAAGTCGAGTTCCTCCTGGGCCGCCCGGTCCAAGCCGCCCTCCGCGAAGGCCCGTTGCGCGTGGGCGTCCAGGGTGGCGGAGTGGATGCGGCGCACGGCGTCGAAGAACACCGCGTCGTCCGGTTCGGGGCGGAAGCGCAGCCGTCCGGGCCGCTCGGGCAGACCCCGCTGCGGGGTCCAGCGGTACAGGAAGCGTTCCACCAGGAGCGCGTACCCGGCGGCGCGCGCGGCGGCGAAACGGGTCTCGGCGGCGGCCCGCAGGCGGGGGTCCTCCCGCCAGTCACCGGGCAGGTTGATCTCCAGTTCGACCTGGCGGGGGGCGGAGCGCAGGAGGGCGGCCCCGGCCTCCTCCTCGCCCTCGGCCACGTCGAACCAGTTGATGTTGACGGGCTCCGCGTCGTCGGGCCCGCCCCACCACGCGCCGCGTGCGACGACCTCGCCGTCGCGCAGGGCGACGCGCTTCCAGTCGGGGCGGAAGCGGGTGAGCCGATGCCCCTCGCGGGCGCCCAGGGGGTCGGGGAGCGCGTCGAAGAGGACGTCGTCGTTCGCGGAAAGCGTGCGGATGACCGGATCGGTCATGGGTTCCTCCGGGAAAAGAGCTGTGCGGAGCGCTCCCGGTCAGAACGGACGAAGCACGCCGGGACAGCGGAAGAGGGAGCGCTGGATGTGTGTGGACTGCACGGCACTCGCCTCCTTCCGTAGGTCTCAAGGCGTGGAGCCACACGGTATGCGGTCCTGTGCGGGTCCGTCCACGGATTTCTGACTGTGTACGGGCGTACGCAACGATGTGTACCCTCGTACACATGCCCTACGTACTGCTCGCCGCCGCCATCGCCGCCGAGGTGGCCGGCACCACCGCCATGAAGTACAGCGACGGCTTCACCCGGCTGTGGCCCTCGCTCGGGACCCTGCTCGGCTACGTCATCGCCTTCACCCTGCTGGCGCAGACCCTCAAGAGCATGTCGGTCGGCACGGCGTACGCGATATGGGCCGGGGTCGGCACCGCCGCCATCGCCGCGATCGGCATGGTCTTCATGGGCGAACCGGCGACGGCGGCGAAGATCGCGGGGATCGCGCTGGTCATCGGCGGGGTGGTCCTGCTGAACATGGGCGGTGCGCACTGATGGCGGCGGGCGCGCGCCGCCACGACCCCGAGCGCAGGCAGCGGATCATCGACGCGGCGATCCGGGTCGTGGGCGACAAGGGGATCGCCGGGCTGACGCACCGCAGCGCGGCCGCGGCGGCGGACGTACCGCTCGGCTCGACGACCTACCACTTCAAGACCCTGGACGAGCTCCTGGTCGCGGCCCTGCGCCAGGCCAACGAGGGCTTCGCGCGGGCCCTCGCCGACAGCCCCGCCCTGGCCGATCCGACGGCCGACCTGGCGGCCGCGCTGGCCCGGGTGCTGGGGGAGGCCCTGGCCGCGGACCGGGGGCGGGTGGAGCTGGAGTACGAGCTCTACCTGGCCGCCCTGCGCCGCCCCGCGCTGCGGCCGGTGGCCGCGCAGTGGGGCGAGGCGGTCGCCGGGATCCTCGCGCGGCGCACGGACGCGCTGACGGCGCGGGCGCTGGTGGCGGCCCTGGACGGGATCGGCCTCCAGGTGCTCCTGACGGGCTCCGACTACGACGAGCCGTACGCCCGCGAGGTCCTCGCCCGGGTGCTGCGGCCGACGGCCGGCTGACCGCGCCGCGGCGCGCCGCGGGGTGCTCGGCGCGGTGGGGTGCTCGACGCGGTGCTTCGGTGCGGTGCTCGGCGCGGTGTCAGGAGGCCGAGCGGACCGCGGCGAGGGCCGCCGAGACGCTCGCCTCGATGTCCGTGATCGGGTAGATCGCCTCGACCACCGTCCGGTCCCGGGCCACCACCAGGGTCAGCCGCTTCATCCGGCTCACCCCCGCGGCCCGGAAGGTCGGCAGCCGCAGCGCCGTCACCAGGTCGAGCCCCGCGTCCGACAGCAGCGGGAAGCGCAGCTCCTCGGCCGCGGCGAACTCCCGCTGCTCGTCCGGCCGTTGGGTCGAGACGCCGTGCACCGTCGCCCCCGCCGCCGTGAACTGCGCCAGCTGGTCGCGGTAGGTGCACGACTCCAGCGTGCAGCCCTTCGCCCCCGGGATCCCGGCCCAGCCGGGCGGGTAGGACTCGGCGCGGGCGTAGGCGCCGGGGAAGCAGTACAGGACGGTGAACGGGCTGTCCGCGACCGGGTCGCGCGGCTCCCCGGCGGCGTCCGGCAGCAGCAGCTCCGGCACCCGCGTGCCCTTGAGCGCCCGCACCCGCGCCGCCTCGCGCGAAGCCTCTTCGGTGGTCGCCGTCATCTCTCCCTCTCCCAGGATCCAGGTGTCCCCCCAGTCCTGGAGGGCCACCAGCACCGGCAGCAGCGCCCGCCCGCGCGGGGTGAGCCGGTACTCGTGCCGCACCGGACGGTCCTGGTACGGCTCGCGCGTCAGCACGTCCGCTTCGACGAGCAGCCGCAGTCGCTCGGTCAGCACCTTGCGGGACATGCCGAGCTCCCGCTGGAACGCGTCGAAGCGGGCGACGCCGCGCGCGGCGTCGCGCACGATCAGCAGCGTCCACCAGTCGCCCACGACGTCGAGGGCCTGGGCGATGGCGCAGTCGGCGTCGCCGAGCTGGGTGCGCTGGGCCATGGGAACTCCTTCGTCCGTTGACCCGAGGCTGTCATGCTGACATAGTCCGTTCCCAAAAGGAACTAACTCGATGGGATCCGGGGGCGGACGTGTTGCGGGGATTCAAGGACGTGCCGCGCGCGGTGTGGCTCCTGGCGGCGGGGGTCTTCGTCAACGCCGTCGTCAGCTTCACCTTCGTCTTCGTCTTCCTCTACCTGACCGGCCCGCGCGGACTCGCGGTCACCGGAGCGGGCCTGGCGACCGGAGTCGGCGGCATCGGCCTGGTCGCCGGGAACTTCACCGGCGGCTGGTACGGCGACCGCTTCGGCCACCGCCGGGTGCTGCTGGCCGCCTCCGGACTCGGCGGGCTCGTCCTGATGGCCTTTCCGCTGCTGCCCACCCCGCTGCTGTTCGGCGCCCTGCCCCTGGCCCAGTACGCCTCCGGAGTGGTCCGCGCCGCCAATTCCGCGTTGGTCGCGGTGACCGTCCCCGAAGGCTCCCGCCGCCAGGCGTACGCCGTCGTGCGCAGCGCCTCCAACGGCGGCTTCGCCATCGGCCCGCCGCTCGGCGCCCTGGTCGCCACCGGGATCTCGTACGACTGGCTCTTCGTCGCCGACGGTCTCGGCACGCTCTTCTTCGCCCTGTGGACCGCCCGGGCCGTGCCGGCCCGCGGCGCCCCCCGCTCCGCCGCGGCCCGGGACGGGGGTCCGGGCCGCGGCGGCCTCTGGTCGCAGCTGCGCGCGCGGCCCGCCGTGCTCCTGCTGCTCGGCGCGATCCTGGTCGTCGACCTCGTCTACCGCCAGCAGTACGGCGCCTTCCCCGTCTTCCTCGCCGACCACGGCTTCGACGCCCGCGTCTTCGGCTTCGCCGTCGCCCTCAACGGCGCCGTCGTCCTGCTGCTGGAGATGCCCGCCGCCGTCGCCCTGCGCGCCCACCCGCCGCTGCGCGTCATCGGCGCCGGACTGCTCCTGGTGGGGGCGGGGTACGGGGCGCTGGTCCTGGGCGCCGGAGTGGCCGCCGCGGTCACCATGATGCTGCTGCTGAGCGTCGGCGAGATCCTGTACAAGACCACCGCCACGGCCTACGTCGCGGACCGGGCCCCCGAACACGCCGTCGGCCGCTTCCAGAGCCTGTACGCCGGGGTCTCGGTCAGCGGCGTGGTGCTCGGCCCGCCGCTGGGCGGAGCGCTGTACGACGCCGCGCCCGGGCTGCTGTGGCCGGTGTGCGCCCTGCTCGCGGGCGGCGCGGGGGCGGCCGTCCTGTACGCGTCCGCCCGGGGCGAGCGACCGGCACGTGACACGCGCGCCGCGACCGGCACGGGGACGCGCGCCGCGACCGGCACATGAGACCGGTTCGCTCCGGCGGGCCGTCGCCGGTTAGGTTTCGGGCATGACTGCTACGCGTACCACCGGCGCCGTCGCCGCCGGCCTTGCCACCCTCACCGCCGACGGCACCGTCCTCGACACCTGGTTCCCCGCCCCCCAGCTGGTCGCCGAGCCCGGCCCGGCCGGCACCGAGCGCCTCACCGCCGAACAGGCCGTGGAGCTGCTGGGCGCCACCGCGCCCAAGGCGATCCGCCAGGACGCGGTCCGCGGCGTCGAGGTCGTAGCGGTCCGCACCGTGATCTCCTCCCTGGAGGACAAGCCGCTGGACGCGCACGACGCGTACCTGCGCCTGCACCTGCTCAGCCACCGCCTCGTCAAGCCGCACGGCCAGAACCTGGACGGCGTCTTCGGCCTGCTGACCAACGTCGCCTGGACCTCGCTCGGCCCGGTCGCCGTCGACCAGGTCGAGACCGTACGGCTGAACGCGCGCGCCGAGGGCCTGCACCTCCAGGTCACCTCGATCGACAAGTTCCCGCGCATGACCGACTACGTCGCCCCCAAGGGCGTGCGCATCGCCGACGCCGACCGCGTCCGCCTCGGCGCGCACCTCGCCGAGGGCACCACCGTCATGCACGAGGGCTTCGTCAACTTCAACGCGGGCACCCTCGGCACCTCCATGGTCGAGGGCCGCATCTCCGCGGGCGTCGTGGTCGGCGACGGCTCCGACATCGGCGGCGGCGCCTCCACCATGGGCACCCTGTCCGGCGGCGGCAAGCAGATCATCTCGATCGGCGAGCGCACCCTGGTCGGCGCCGAGGCGGGCGTCGGCATCGCGCTGGGCGACGAGTGCATCGTCGAGGCCGGTCTGTACGTGACCGCGGGCACCCGCGTCACCCTCCCGGACGGCCAGATCGTCAAGGCGCTGGAGCTCTCGGGCGCCAGCAACATCCTCTTCCGCCGCAACTCGGTCACCGGCGCCGTCGAGGCCCGCCCGAACAACGCGGTCTGGGGCGGCCTCAACGAGGTCCTGCACAGCCACAACTGACGCCGGTCCGCGGCAGGTCCGCGGCCCCGCGCCGACGCGGAAGCGGCCCCCGGAGATCCTTCCGGGGGCCGCTTCCGCGTCAGCGGTGTGCGTCGTACGCGTCAGTGCAGCGGGATCGTGCGGACCAGGCCCGCGAAGGCCTGCTGCTCCGCCTCGGTCAGCTCGACGCGTTCCAGGGGGTGGGCACTGGAATCGCGCTGGGCCGGGATCACCGCGAGCCCCTCGAAGGCGCCTGGCTCCGGGTGGTGGAACCGACTGTCGAACATCATGTGGCCGAGGCCGAGGATCCAGACGAAGGAGGCCACGAGCAGCACGGCGATGCCGATTTCCTGCGCGAGGGAGATGGAGGGGAACACGCGGTCCTCCAAGGGTGCGGGGGTACAAGATCGGGCGTGGGGATACTCAACACGACAAATCGCGGATTGAGTAGGGGTGTGGCCAGTATCACGCCAGGGCCGAAAGCCCCGACCTGTGCAGTGGAGGGCCCGTTTCGACCGGCTCCGCGGAGCCCCGGGCGCACGACAGGGGGCCCGGCCGGGACGGCGGCCGGGCCCCCTGCGGATCACGGGGTGTGCGTCGGCTGACGCGGGTCGCGCGACGCGGGTCGGGCGACCCGGATCACGCGACACGGGTCACGGGCGGAAGCGCAGCACCTGCGGGTCGTGGTCGCTGTTCTGCGCCGAGAACTCGGCGTTGATGTGCACGCTGTCGTACGTGAAGCCCTTGACCGCCGGGCTGGTCAGGATCTGGTCCAGCACCTGGGCGTTGCCCTGGTAGACGTACGAGTAGCGCTCCGCCTTCGGCAGCGACTGGATCGCCGGGTACAGGGCCCCGCCGTCCGTCAGCCCGGCCGTGGTGCCCGAGAAGTCGAAGTCGTTGATGTCGCCGACCGCGAGGACCTTCGCGTCCTTCTGCGTGGCCAGCAGGCTCTTGACGAAGCCGTTCACGGCCTGCGCCTGGAGCAGCCGCTTGGCCTCCGAGGAGCGCACGGGGGGCTGGTGCACCGAGGTCAGGCCCTCGTCGCCGCCCTTCGAGGAGAAGTGGTTGGCGATCACGAAGACCGTCTTGCCCTGGAAGACGAACTCGCCCGCCAGCGGCTTGCGGCTGTCCGCCCACGCCGGGTTCGCCGGGTCGATCCGGCCGGGGGAGTGGGTCAGGGCCGCCTGGCCCTTGTCGCCCGTGGTCACGGCGGTCGGGGTGAGCGCGTCGCCCGGGGCGCGGTCGGTGAAGGAGACGCGCAGCGGGTTGAAGAGGAAGACCTGGCGGATGTTGCCGCCGGGCTCGCCGCCGTCCTTGTTGTTCTCCGGGTTGATCGTGCGCCACTGGTACGCCGGGCCGCCCGCGGCGGTGATGGCCGCGGTGAACTTCGTCAGCGTCTGCTCGGCGGAGACCGTGCCGTCGTTCTTGGCGCCGTTGTCGTCCTGGATCTCCTCCAGGGCGAGGACGTCGGGGGAGGCGAGGTTCTCGACGACGGCCTTCGCCAGGTTGTCGAACTTCGTCTGCGGGTCGGTCGGGTCGAGGTTCTCGACGTTGTACGTCGCCACCGCGAGCTCGCCCGCGGCCTGGGGCTTGGTCTTCTCGGGGGCGAGGGTGCCCGCCTTGACCGTGCCGAGGGTGCGGGCCACCAGGGTGTAGCCGCCGAACTGGTTGAAGTCCAGCGGGCCTTCGGTGGTGCCGGTCAGCTTGTCGCCGACGTTCGCCACGGGGAAGGGCTGGGTGGCGACGGGGGCGAGCTGCTGGACCTGGAGGCGGCCCGTGTTCTGGGACTCGTACGAACCGTAGAGCGTGCCGCCGCGCTTGAGGGTGTTCTCCCAGCCCTTCACGGTGACCCACAGCTCCGAGTACGGGTCGGTCGCGCCGACCACGCGGGAGGTGCCGATCTTGACGTTCATGCCCTCCAGCGACTCGTAGTAGTCCAGGGCGTAGCGCGAGGGGTCCAGGGTCAGCGCGTTGATGCTGCCCGCCGCGGCCGGGTCGCCCGCCGGGGCGTACTCGGCCGGGACCGAGTACTCGTTGACGGAGACGGCGGCCGGGAGCGCGTTGCCGGAGGAGACCACGGTCACGACCGGCTTGGCGATCTGGGTGACCGACTGGTTGCCGGAGGACACGCCGCCGGGGATGTACTCGCCGACCGTGCCCGAGACCTTCACCGCGTCGCCGACGGCGACGGTCGGCGCGGAGCTGGTGAAGACGAAGATGCCCTCGCTCGTCGCGTCGTTGTCGTCCGCGTCGGGGTCCTGGATCCAAAATCCGCGCGAGCCGTAGGTGCGGACGCCGGTCACGATGCCGGTGACGTCGGCGACCGCCTTGCCGTTCAGGGGCGATATGCGGGTGGTGCCCTGGATGTCGTGGATGCGTACCGGGTCGGCGCTCGCGCCGCCTTCGGCGGCGTCGGCGGACCCGGCGAGCAGACCGGTGGCCAGAGCGGTGGCCACGAGGGCCGCGACGGCGGCGGAACGGGGATGCGAGGAGCGCATGGGCAGGAACTCCGGTGTGTGGGTGGGTGAAGCGGAGCGGTCGCGCGATCCGTCCGGGGTCCGCAGGGGACGCCGAACAGGTCCACGTACATATCTACGCGCGTCAATTTCGTTCCTGGCCAGCGACGTTGTCAAGGCCTCCAGGGAATACGGCGGCCGACTGTGGGATGAACCAAAGGCGATGACCCCCGGAGAGCGGGCCCCGTGCGTCTACGCTGGTGAGCGCTGTCACACAGTTCACGCGAGGAGAACCACCCCATGTCCGCTGAGGCGCACCCCACGTTGCCGCCGGTCCGGCTGCACTCCGAGGCCGAACTGGCGCGCGACGCCCTCGCCGCACCGCTGTTCGCCCGCGCCGTCCGGCTGGCCCGCTGGACCGCCCCCGGCACCCCCGTCGGCTCCGGCGGCGAACTCCTGGCCGACCGGCTGCCCGAGGCGGTGCGGCTGCTCGGCTTCGAGGGCGACGAGGACGGGGCGGCGTACGCGAGCGAGGCCTGGCGGGTGGCGGTGGACACCGGCCTCGTCGAGGTGACGGACATCGAGGACCTGGCCGAGGGGAGCGGCGAGGGCCCCGCCGCCGAGCGCGCCGAGCCGGACGTCGCGGATCCGGCCGACGACGACGGCGTCTTCGGGGTCGCCGGGCCGGGCGAGGACCTGGCCCTGGTGACCGGCGGAGCGCCCGGCGACGTACTGGACCTGTGGCTCGCCGCGCTCGACGCGGTGCTCGCGGACGCGGCCGTGCCCGACCTCGACGACCTCGTCGACGCCCTCGACTCCGGCGGCGAGATCGACTTCACCCGGCTCGACTGGAACCCGCAACGCGAGGCCGACTTCCTCGACGGGGTGCTCGCCAACCTGTACCTGCTGACCGTCGCGGAGGGCGGCGCCACCGACGCGCCCGTACCGCTGCCCGTCCTGGCCGCCTCGATGGTCGTGCCCGACGGCATGGTCGAGCCCACGAACGAGGTGTTGGAGCAGGTCTCGGACGCGATGATGCGCCTGGACGACCAGTTCCGGCAGCTGGAGCCGATCGGGCTGGTCGACTTCCGTCCGGTCGACGAGGAGCTGATGGCCGAAGCGGACGACGAGGAGCTGCTCCACGGGTCCGACGACCTCGACGACGAGGACGTCTCCCGCTACGGCATGGTCCGCCTGACCCCGCTCGGCCTGTACGGGATCCGCGCCCGCATGCGGGAGGCCGGGGTCGAGGCGCCCGCCATCGGCGACCTGGCCGACAAGGGCGCGGACGCGCTGCTCGACGCCGTCTCCGGCTACCCCGAGGGCGCCGCGCAGGCCGAGATCGAGCAGTGGATCGAGGGTCGCGACCTGCCCGAGGCCGTCGGCGAACTGCTCGCCGCCGCGCGCGGCGGCGACCCGGGCGGGCCGCTGCGGCGGCTGCGCTGCCAGCAGGCCCTCGCCCCCGCCGGACCGGTCGCCGAACCGGTCATCAGGGCGGTCCTGGACGACGCCGAACTCGGCGGGCTCGCCCGCGTCTGGCTCGCCGAGCGCGGCGCGACCGACGTTCCCGCCCCTTCCGAGGCCATGGTCTTCTGGCTGACCGTCGACACGATCGCGGCGCAGCTCGCCGAAGGCGTCGAATCCGACGAACTGCCCGCATTGATGGCTAATCTGACGGCACATCACACCGGCTTCTTCGACGCGGCGTGGCGGGTGGAGCACCCGTACACGGCGCAGGTGCTGGAGGCGATGGGGCGGCTCCACCCGGACCGCAAGTCGGCGAAGGAGGCCCGCAAGGCCGCCTTCAAGGCGCGTTCGCGGCAGTCCTCCGGGGCGTAACGCGCCGTTCCTGGTCGGGAGTCGGCCAATCGGCGGCGGAGAAGGGGACCACTGCTCTTGGTGGGGAAGTCAGCCGCCGTTCACGCGGGGGCGGAATTCTGGCCTCGCCGACCGCACGATTCGAGCCCACTCCCGAGCCTGGAGACCCCATGCCGCTCAGCCGTAGAGACTTCACCGCCCGCACCGTCCTCGCCGGAGCGGGCGTCGCGCTCACCGGTACGGTCGGAGCCCTCGCCACCGCGCCCGGAGCCCTCGCCGCCGACGACACCGCCCGCCAGGACGAGCGCGGCCGCCCGGGACGGCCCGGATACGGCCCGCTCGTCCCGGACCCGGCCGGGCTGCTGGCCCTGCCGGCCGGGTTCTCGTACCGCGTGATCACGCGCACCGGCGTGACGAAGCTGGACTCCGGGGAGAGCACCCCGTCCAACCACGACGGCACGGCCGCCTTCGAGGGCCACCGCGGGGTCACCCTGCTGGTCAACAACCACGAGCTGAAGGGCAAGCGGGCCGACTGGCCCCACCCCGTCCCGCTGACCGAGGGCCTCGTCTACGACCCCGCGGCGGCGGGCGGTTGCACGGTCGTCGAGGTCCGGCGCGGCGGCGAGGTCGCCGAATGGGTCGGCGTCGCCGGTACGTCGACCAACTGCGCGGGCGGGGCCACCCCCTGGGACACCTGGCTGACCTGCGAGGAGACCGAGGACCTCGCGGGCAAGAACGGGATGACCAAGGACCACGGCTACGTCTTCGAGGTCGACCCGCACGACCGCCGGGCCAACCGCGACCCGCGCCCGGTGAAGGCCTTCGGCCGCTACGCCCACGAGGCCGTGGTGATCGACCCGCGCAGCGGCCACGCCTACCTGACCGAGGACGCCTCGGGCCCCAACGGGCTGCTGTACCGCTGGACCCCGCCCCAGGGCTTCCGGCACGGGCGCGGCAAGCTGCGTACGCTCGCGGCCGACGCGGGCGTGCTGGCGGCGGCCAAGTGCTTCGACAAGGCCGGGCAGTTCGTGGACGACCTCTCGCGCGCCACCAAGGTCGGGACCGTGTACGGGGTGGACTGGGCGGAGGTCACCGACCGCGACGCGCGCACGCTCCCGGTGCGCAAGCAGTTCGCGACGGGCGCGGTGACCCGGGCGCGGAAGCTGGAGGGCATGTGGTGGGCCGACGGGGGGACGTACTTCGTGTCCTCCTACGCCCGCACGGAGAGCCCGGGCGCGGCGCACGACGGACAGGTGTGGTTCTACGACCCGAAGCGGCGCACGATGAAGCTGGTCGTGATCCTCGGCGTGAACGCCGACCCGGCGGCGGAGGGCGGCCTGGACGGCCCCGACAACATCACGGTCTCGCCGTACGGCGGCCTGATCATCGCGGAGGACGGCAGCGGCCTCCAGCACCTCTTCGGGGCGACGGAGGAGGGGCGCACCTACCCGCTGGCGCGCAACGAGCTGAACATCGGGACCGCGGCGGAGCCCGAGTACTCGGAGTTCACGGGCGTCTGCTTCTCCCCGGACGGGCGGACCCTCTTCGCCAACATCCAGGACCCGGGCATCATGCTGGCCGTCACCGGACCGTGGCGGCGCAAGCACTGACGCGGGGAGGGACCGACGGCGGGGGCCGACCGGGTCGGCGGTGGTGCCGACGGAGGGGGGCCGACCGGGCCGGCGGCGGTGGTGGGCGAGGCGCCGTCGCCGGGACCGGGGGAGCGGCGGGTGGCCTACAGGGCCGCGGAGCCGACTTCCTCGCGGCTTCCCGCGGCCCATTCGCCGAGGAGGAACTCATACGCCTCGGAGGGCCACTCGCTGTCCACCCCGGTCTCGACGAGGTGCCGTATCGCCTCGTTCGCCTCGGAGGCGGACGGGCGGGCGGGACCCGCGGTCGGGAGTGACTTGTACATGGGGTCAAGGCTACGGGCGGGCACTGACAACAACCTCCGTATTAAGGAGAGCCCGGGGTGGCATGGGTCACCCCGGGCCCTCCGCGGGGAGCGGTCAGTCCCCGCCCACCTGCGTCAGAGCGCCTGGGCGGCGGGCTTGACCATGCCGCGCACTGTGCGGGACTTCACAAACTCTCCGATGGCCGTCATCTCCCACTCGCCGGAGAACTGCTTGATCAGCTTGGCCATCATCACGCCGGTCTGCGGCTCGGCGCCGGTGAGGTCGAAGCGGACGAGCTCCTCGCCGCTGGCCGCGTCGATCAGCCGGCAGTACGCCTTGGCGACCTCGCTGAACTTCTGGCCCGAGAAGGAATTGACGGTGAAGACGAGGCCGGTGGCCTCGGCGGGGATGCGGCCGAGGTCCACGACGATGACCTCGTCGTCCCCGGCGCCCTCACCGGTCAGGTTGTCGCCGGAGTGCTTGATGGCGCCGCCCAGGATCGAGAGCTTGCCGAAGTAGCAGCTGTCGATGTGGTTGCGCTGCGGGCCGTAGGCGATGACCGAGGCGTCGAGGTCGATGTCCCGGCCGCCGTACGCGGGCTCCCAGCCGAGGCCCATCTTGACCTGGGACAGCAGCGGGCGGCCGCCCTTGACCAGGGAGACGGTCTGGTTCTTCTGGAGGCTGACCCGGCCCTTGTCGAGGTTGACCTTTCCGGCGCCGGGGGCGGGCGCGGCGGGCTGGGCCACGGGCGGGGCGACGGGCGGCGCGGGCGGCGCCGACGGGAAGGCGGCCGCGGGGACGGGCGCGGGAGCCGGGGCGGCGGGCTCCTCGTCCACGGAGACGCCGAAGTCGGTGGCGATCCCGGCGAGCCCGTTGGCGTAGCCCTGGCCGACGGCGCGGACCTTCCACACGCCGCCCCGCAGGTAGACCTCGACGACGACGAGCGCGGTCTCGGTGCCCAGCTGCGGCGGGGTGAAGCTGGCGATCACCGCGCCGCCGTCGGCGTTGCGCACGGTGGCCGTGGGCTCGACGCCCTGGAAGCTCTGCCCGGCGGCGTCGGGGCTGGCCGTCACCACGATGCGCTCGATGCCGGGCGGGACCGCGGAGGTGTCCACGGTGATCGAGTCCGGCGCCGAACCGCCGCCGGACCGGTAGCTGACACCGGGGCCGGCGGGCTGGTTGTAGAAGATGAAGTCGGCGTCGGAGCGCACCTTGCCGTCCGCGGCGAGCAGGAGCCCGGATACATCCAGCCGTACCGGAGCAGCCACATCCACCGTCACGCGGACGGCATTGAGCGGCAGGTTCGAACCAGGGGTCATAGCGGTCATGCCCGGAGAACGACCGAAGGCCCTTTGCCGTTCCCTTACCCGAGGGTCCCTTCCCCGGACGGCGGCCGCGGGGCCGGGAAGGGAGTCCTAGCGGCGATTGCGGGGGTGGTTCTTCGCCATTCGCTCGTTGCCGAACTTGTACGCGCCGGTCCAGCGGGCCATGACCAGCTGGGCGTCCCCCGACTCCACCTCGGCCAGGAACTTCTCCGCCCGGGACCCGCGCAGCGTGCTCGCCTCGCGGCCCTGATGGGTGATGACGACCGTGCCGTCGTGGCGCTGCGCGTACGTGAATCCGTGGGGTCTCGGCATGGCGGCAGCCTGCCCCGCGGGGGGCGGGGCGGGCAACCGCATTTGGCCGGGGCGGCCGGGAACGCCGGGGCGGCCGGGAGCGAGGAGCCGCGAGGAGCGCGGCCCGGTCAGGCCGTGGGCGCGCCCGTCACCAGGCGGGGCAGTCCCAGCGGGTTGGCCTCGCGCAGCTCCGGCGGCAGCAAGGGGTCCGGCACCGACTGGTAGGCCACCGGGCGCAGCCACCGCTCGATCGCGGTCCCGCCGACGGAGGTGGAGTGCGAGGTCGCGGCCGGGTACGGGCCGCCGTGGTGCTGGGCCG
Organism: Streptomyces sp. NPDC059917; assembly: GCF_042730635.1. NCBI lineage: Bacteria > Bacillati > Actinomycetota > Actinomycetes > Kitasatosporales > Streptomycetaceae > Streptomyces > Streptomyces sp. NPDC059917. Next base: position 69,530 of record NZ_JBHWLC010000019.1, on the reverse strand, counting down.
GTGCCACCGCGACCCCGGTCGGCCAGGCGTTCACCACGACCCGCCCGGCCAGCCGCGTGACCTGCCCGATCAGCTGCTCCGCGGGGGCGGGCGCGGGAGTGGGAGTGGACGTGGGAGCGGGCGTGGGCGTGGCCGTGGCGGTGTCGCCGGCGCACTCCGCGGCCGACAGCTGGAGGGTGGCCGTGAGGTTGCCGGGGAGCAGGGCCAGTACGGCGGACGCCTCGCCCTGGTCGGCGTAGCGCACGACGACGGTGACCGGGCCGAAGCACTCCTCCAGCAGCGTCCCGTACGCCCGCGGATCGGCCAGCAGACCGCGCGCGGCGAGGGTCAGGTAGCCCGCGCCGACCGTGTGGTCGCCGCCGGCGCCGGGCGTGACCGGGGCGACGACCCCGGGCAGCGCCGCCCGCTCGCCGACCCCGGCGACGAAGCCGTCCCGCATCCGGTGGTCGAGCAGGACCCCCGGCTCGGTCTCCCCGAGCGCCTTGGTGAGCGCACCGGTGAGCCGGTCGCCGTCCGCTCCTTCGGGTACGAGCACCAGTCCGGGCTTGACGCAGAACTGGCCGACGCCGAGCGTCACCGAGCCCGCGAGCCCGGCGCCGATCTCCTCGGCGCGCTCGGCGGCCGCCGCGGGCGTGACCACGACGGGGTTGAGGGAGCCGAGTTCGCCGTGGAAGGGGATGGGGACCGGCCGGGCGGCGGCCGCGTCGAACAGGGCCCGGCCGCCGCGGACGGAGCCGGTGAACCCGGCCGCCGCGACGAGCGGGTGACGGATCAGCTCCAGGCCCGCGTCGAACCCGTGGACGACGGACACGACGTCCGCCGGCAGCCCGCTGTCCTCGGCGGCGCGGCGCAGCAGCGAGGCGCACAGCTCGGAGGTGGCCGGGTGGTCGGGATGGACCTTGACGACCACGGGGCAGCCCGCGCCGAGCGCGCTGGCGGTGTCGCCGCCCGGGACGGAGAAGGCGAGCGGGAAGTTGGAGGCGGCGTAGACCGCGACCACGCCGAGCGGCACCTTGTAGCGGCGCAGATCGGGGCGGGGCGGGGCGAGCGAGGGGTCGGGACGGTCGATCCGGACGTCGAGGTACGCGCCGTCCTCGACGGCGTCGGCGACCGCCCGCAGCTGGTACGTCGTCCGGGCCAGCTCGCCGGTGAGGCGGCCGGGGCCGAGCGCCGTCTCGGCGTCGGCCGCCTCGACGACCTGCGCGGCGGAGGCGTCCAGCAGATCGGCGGCGGCGCGCAGGAAGCCGATGCGGGCGGCGCGGTCGGCGAGCGCGCCGCGGGCGGCGTCCGCCGCCCGAACGGCCCGGTCCACCTCGCGGGGCGTGGCCTCGACCGCAACCTGCTCGCGCTGCTTCCCGGTACGGGGGTCCACACTCCAGACTGGTGTTCCTGCCATGACTCACTGCCTCCTGGGCTGGAGATGGATCGTTCAGTATTCTGAACGCCGTTCCGGTGGATGAATGATCACGTCCGCTGCGGACTCTATTTCCGTGTCTTCGGGGTTGACAAGGCAGAGGGGCGATAACGCGCATGACGACAGCCGAGTCGGGGGTCGAGGCGCCGGGTGCTCCGGTGAAGTCCGCGGTGCGGACGGTGCAGTTGCTGGAGCACTTCGCGGCGCGGCCCGGGCTGCACAGCCTGGCGGACATCCAGCACGACCTCGGACTGCCCAAGTCCAGCCTGTACATGCTGCTGCGCACGCTGGTGGGCATGGGGTGGGTGGAGACGGACGCCCAGGGGACCCGGTACGGGATCGGCGTACGGGCGCTGCTGGTCGGCAGTTCGTACATCGACGGGGACGAGGTGGTCGCGGCCGCCCGGCCGGCCCTGGACCGGCTCTCGGACGGGACCACCGAGACCATCCACCTGGCCCGGCTCGACGGGACGAGCGTGGTCTACCTCGCCACCCGGCAGTCCCAGCACTACCTGCGGCCCTTCACCCGGGTCGGGCGGCGGCTGCCCGTGCACTCGACCGCGCTCGGCAAGGCGCTGCTGGCCACGCACACGGACGAGGAGGTGCGGCTGCTGCTGCCGGAGCGGTTGCAGGCCGTCACGCAGCACACGATCACGGACCGGGAGGTGCTGATCGAGGAGCTGGCGCTGGTGCGCGAGCAGGGGTACGCGGTGGACCGGGAGGAGAACACGCTGGGGCTGTGCTGCTTCGGGGTGGCCGTGCCGTACCGCACTCCGGCGCGGGACGCGGTGAGCTGCTCGGTGCCGGTGGCACGGCTGACGCCCGGGCACGAACGGGCGATCAAGGCGGCGCTGTTCGAGGCGCGGGACCGGCTGGCGGTCGTGACGCGTCGGATGTGACGCCACGGATGTGGTGCGTCGCAAGTGATGCGTCTCCCCCACCTGGGGGAGACGGATCACCTTCGCGGGGGAGGTGGCGGGGCGGCCGGGGCGGGACCGTTGACCCATGAACACGCGAGCCACGAAGACGAGGGCCGTCGCCACGAACGCCGTGGAGACGGCACAGCCAACACACCCGACACACCCGACACAGTCAAAACACCCGGTACATCCGGTACATCCGGCACACCTGGGTACCGCGCGAAGGGTCCTGCGGGCGGCGGCCGTTGCCGCCACCGTGCCCTACCTGGCGCTCAAAGCCGTCTGGCTGGGCGGGGGCAGGATCGGGATACCGGAGGGGAGCGTGCTGCTGGATCCCGGGTCCTTCTTCGTCGTGGCCAATTCCGTCACGCTGGCGATGGACGCGTGCGTCATCGTGCTCGTTCTCGTGCTCACCCGGCCCTGGGGGCTGCGGGTGCCGGGCTGGTTGCTGATCACCCCGGCCTTCGTGGCCACCGGGTTGCTGACGCCGATCCTCGCGGGGTACCCGGGGCAGTTGCTCATACGGGTGCTGGGGGTGGAGACGGACACGGCCTCGGCGCGGGCCGTCCGCAAGCCCTTCCTCGAACCGTGGGTGTTCGACCTCGTCTACGGCGGCTTCATCGTTCAAGGACTCGCCCTCGCCGGATTGTTCGTGCCCTACGCGTCGCGGCGCTGGGGACACCGGTGGCAGGGCGTGCCGGGCCGGCGGCTCCCCGCACCCACCGGGGGGGTGGGGGGGGCCGCGGCGGTGGTGGGGCAGGGGGTGGGGGCGTCGTTACTGTTCATGGGGGTGGGCGGCTCGGCCCGGCTGTACCCGCG
>NZ_JBHWLC010000019.1:0-66367 GCF_042730635.1 Streptomyces sp. NPDC059917 | reverse complement strand
TGGCGTTTTTTGTGGGCCCCCCGGGGGGGGGGGGGGGGCGCCCCGGGGGGGCGGGGGGGGCGGGGCGGGCGCCCCCCCCCCCGGGGGGGGGGGGGGGGCCCCCCGCGGCGGTGGTCGGCCTGGTGGTGGGCGCGACGTACCTGTACTGGGGGTTCGGCGGCTCGGCCGGACTGTCCGCGCTCCAGCGGGCCGAGCGCACCGCGGACTGGACCGTGGTGTCGGTGGTCCACGCGGCGTGCGCGTTCGGCGCGGGGCTGGGGGCGGTGCTGCTGGCGCGGGGCCGGAGCGGGCGCCGGGGCGGGGCGAGGTGGCCGCTGGCCGTCGCGTGGACCGGGTCGGCGGCGGCGCTCAGTTGGGGGGCGTGGCTCACGATCGCCTCGCTGGCGGGGGAGTTCGAGGGCGCATCGGCCACGAGCAGCACCTGCCTCACCTACGCTGGCCAGATGATCACCGGTCTGCTCGGGGTCGCCGTGCTCACGCGGTTCCTCATGGCGCAGCGAGCGGACCGGCCGATGTGAAGCCGACCGGCTCGCGGGGGCGGGGCCGACCAGGGCGGGGGAGCGCGATGGGGCTGGGCGCGGGGCGGTCGCTCGGGGGGAGACGGGGTGCGGCGCGGTCGAGCGGGTGGCTGACCCGGGCCGGGCTGGCGAGGGTCGGGCTGCGCTGGGTGCACCTGGTGCTCGGCGGGGCGTTGCTGATGCCGTACTTCCTGCTGACCGAGGTGGTGGTGGGGGTCGTCGACGGCGGGGCCAACGCGCTCAACTCGTTCCCGCTCGCGCTGATCTCCTACGCGGCGGCGCTGCCGCTGGTGGCCATCAGCGGAGTGTTCCCCCTGGCCAGGCCGATGTCGGTGGCCGCGGTCCGGGCCCTGTGCGGGGTGCCGGGGGAGCTGTTGGCACAGGGGCCCGGGCGGTCCTGGGCGGCGCGGTGCCGGGCCTCGGCGTGGTGGACCCTGCACCTGGGGCTCGGGGCGGCGGTGAGCGGGATGACCCTCGCGGTTCCGCCGATGGGGGTGGTGCTGATCGCCGTGCCGTTCGTGACCCCGCTGGCGGACACCGCCCCGCCGGGACTCGGCTGGGCCGCGGACGGGCCCGGCGCGTACGCCGCCCCGCTGCTCGGGGTCGCGGTGCTCGGCGCGCTGGCGCTCTGCGCGGCGGGGGCCGGGGCGCTGCTGGCCCGGCTGGCGCCCGTACTGCTCGGGCCGACCGGGGCGGACCGGCTGGCCGCGGCCGAGGAGCGGGCGGCCGACCTGGCCGTGCGCAACCGGCTGGCCCGGGAGCTGCACGACGCGGTGGGGCACGCGCTCAGCGCGGTCACCCTCCAGGCGGGGGCGGCCCGGCGGGTGCTGGAGACGGACCCGGAGTTCGTCCGCGAGGCGCTGGCCGCGATCGAGGACACCGCCCGGCGCACGGTGGGGGAGCTGGACGCGGTCCTCGGACTGCTGCGGGAGGGCGACGGGGTGGGCGAGCGGACCGGGGCGGCGCCCGCGCCGACCCTGGCCGCCGACCTGGAGGGGTTGCTGGCCCGCAGCCGGGCGGGGGGCGTCCGGATCACGGCCCGCCAGGATCCCGGACCGGTGGGCGACTGGGGGCAGCTGCCCGCGATCGTCTCCCGCGAGGCGTACCGGATCGTCCAGGAGGGGCTCAGCAACGCGCTGCGCCACGGTGGCGGCGCGGTCGACCTCCGGCTGCGCGTCCACGTACCCGGGCGCCCGCGCGGTGGCGACCACACGCACGACGGATCCCGCGAACTGGAGTTGATCATGACGAACCCCTTGGTCGAGGCCACCGGGCGCGAGCCCCGCAGCGGTGGGGGCCGGGGACTGCGCGGCGCCGCCGAGCGGGCGGTGCTGCTCGGCGGGGTCGTGGAGGCGGGCGGGCTGGGCGGGCAGTGGCGACTGCGCGCCGTCCTGCCGCTGGGCGGTGGCGCCCGGTGAACCGGCCGCCGCTGCGCATCGTGGTCGCGGACGACGAGCGGATGGTCCGCACCGCCCTGCGGGCCATCCTCGACGCCGAGCCGGACCTGGAGGTGGTGGGCGAGGCGGCCTCCGGCGCCGAGGCCGTCTCGCTGGTCCGGGCCGCCGCGCCCGACGTGGTCCTCATGGACGTCCGGATGCCCGAGATCGACGGCATCCGGGCCACCGAGCAGATCCTCGCCACGATGGCGCACCCGCCCCGGATCCTGGTGGTCACCACCTTCGAGAACGACTCGTACGTGTACGACGCGCTGCGGGCGGGCGCCGCCGGGTTCCTGCTCAAGCGCGCCCACGCCGAGGAGCTGATCGGCGCGGTCCGGCTGGTCGCCCGCGGCGATTCGCTGCTCTTCCCCGCAGCGGTCCGCGCGCTGGCAGCCGCCCACGACCCGCGGCCGGCCGCCGTCGCCGCCTGGGCCGCCCGGCTGACCGAGCGCGAGGCCGACGTGCTGCGCCTGATGGCGAGCGGGCTGTCGAACCACGAGATCGGCGAGCGGCTCGGCGTCGGCCCGCAGACGGTGAAGACCCACGTCGGGGCGGTCCTGGCCAAGACCGGCTCCCGGGACCGGACCCAGGCGGTGATCGCCGCCTACGAAGGAGGCTTCCTGATGAAGAAAGGCTGAGAACCCCGCCACAATCGGGGCACAGTGGAACGCCCGGGACCGCTGGTGCGTCCTTTTCAGAGATGAACAAGACGATCAGGCGCGCGTCCGTCTTCTGTCTGCTTCTGGTGCTTGCCCTGTTGGTGCGGGTCACATGGGTGCAGGCGTACCAAGGCCAGGCGCTCGCAGACGACAAGAACAACCGGCGGAACGTCATCGGGCAGTACGCGAACCCGCTGGGCAACATCATCGTGGGCGGTGAGGCGATCACCGGCTCGGTGAAGACCGAGGGGAGCAAGGACTACGCGTACAAGCGGACGTACACCGACGGCCCGCTGTACGCGCCGATCACCGGCCACACCTCGCAGGTGTACAACTCCACCATGTTGGAGGGGATCTACAGGAGCATCCTGAACGGCTCGGACAACCGGCTGAAGTCGTTCATGGACATCCTGACCAACAAGCGGGCCGACCCCGGCAACGTCCTGACGACGATCGACAAGGACGTCCAGAAGGCCGGCTTCGACGCGCTCCAGGGCAAGCAGGGCTCCGCCGTCGCGATCGACCCGAGCACCGGCGAGATCCTCGGCATCGTGAACAACCCGACCTACGACCCGGGCAGCATCACCGGCAGCGGCAAGGACGCCGAGGCCGCCTGGGTGAAGCTCTCGGAGAACCAGGGCGCGCCCATGCTGAACAACGCGCTGCGCAAGCCCCAGGCCCCCGGATCCACCTTCAAGCTGGTCACCCTGGCGGCGGCGCTGGAGGACGGGCTCTTCACCTCGATCGACACGCCCACCGGGATCCAGGACCCCTACACGATCCCCGGCACCAAGACCCCGCTGAGGAGCGAGGTGGCGACCCCGGGCTGCAACAACGTGACCCTGCGCGACGGTCTCAAGAAGTCCTGCAACAACGTCTTCGCGGAGCTGGCCCACCGGCTCGGCCAGGACAAGATGCGGGCCATGGCGGAGAAGCTCGGCTTCAACACGGACGCCGAGATCCCGATCGGGACCAATCCGACGAGCAAGTACCCGTCGAAGAAGATGTCCAAGGACCAGGTGGCGCAGACGGGCATCGGCCAGTTCGACGTCCAGGCCACCCCGCTCCAGATGGCGATGGTGGCGGCGGCGATCGAGAACGGCGGCAAGCTGGTCGCCCCGCACGTGGTCTCCGAGGTCACCGACTCCAGCGGCAACGTCCTGGAGAGCTTCAAGGACCCGAAGTCCAAGCAGGTCATGAGCGAGAAGACCGCGTCGATGATCCGCGACGCGATGCGGACCGTGGTCTCCGACGGCGGCGGCAAGCCCGCGCAGGTCTCCGGCGCCGAGGTCGGCGGCAAGACCGGCACCGCCCAGCGCGGCGTGAACAACAGCCTGAGCCCGCTGGCCTGGTTCACCTCCTACGGCAAGACGAGCGGCAAGCAGATCGTGGTGGCCGTGGTCGTCGACCGGTCGGACACCGACCGGTCCGAGATCGGTGGCGGCCTGCTGGCCGCCCCGGTCGCCCAGAAGATGATGGAGGCGTGGCTCAAGAAGTAGCCACCGCCGAGCGTCGACCGCACGATCGACGTACGGAAGTACGAACGCGCCGGGAACCGGAGAGGTCCCCGGCGCGTTCTCTTTCCCATGATCAGGACCGCACTCCCCGCCGATCTCGACGCGATCGCCGCCCTGCACAGCCGCGCCCGCGCCACCTACTACCGCGACCGGATCCCCGAGGACGCCTACGCGGGCGAGGACGAGCTGGCCCGCAGCCGCGAGGGCTGGTCGCACGCCGTGGCCCGCAGCGACGGCAGCGAGGGCACGCGCACCGGCGGCGCCGGCCGCGCTGCCGGGGAGACCGGCGGGGTGCTCTGCGCCGAGCAGGACGGAGAGCTGACCGGGGTCGCGGCCTTCCGGACCGTGGCCGGTGAGACCACGCTCACCCAGCTGCACGTCGACCCCGCCCACTGGCGCCGCGGCACCGGGGCCGCCTTGCACGCGGCCTGCCTGGAGCGCTGGCGCCGCGCGGGCGTGCCGCGGGTCCGGCTGGAGGTCTACGAGCACAACCTGCGGGCCCAGGCCTTCTACGCGGCCCACGGCTGGCGCCCCGACCCGCTCGCCCCGCGCGCCGGATCCCACCACGTCCTGTGGTTGACGGTCGGGGAATGAGGGACGCGGGGTGGGCGTTGTGCCCCTGGGACGACGGAGGAGACCCCTGCGCGTCCCACAGCCCACCCCGGACCCGGAGAGAAGAAGGATCATGCGCGTCGAGATCTGGAGCGACATCGCCTGCCCCTGGTGCTACATAGGCAAGGCCCGTTTCGAGAAGGGGCTGGCCGCCTTCGCGCACCGCGACGAGGTCGAGGTGGTCCACCGCTCCTTCGAGCTCGACCCGAACAGCGCCAAGGGCGCCGTCGCCCCCGTCGTGGAGATGCTGGCCAAGAAGTACGGCCGCACCCTCGACGAGGCGCGCGGCATGGAGGAGCACGTGGCGGCCAGCGCGCGCGCCGAGGGGCTGGAGTACCGCACCGAGGGCCGCGACCACGGCAACACCTTCGACATCCACCGCCTCCTGCACCTGGCCGCCGCCCGTGGCCGCCAGGACGAGCTGCTGGACCTCGCCTACCGGGCCAACTTCGCCGAGGAGCGGTCCGTCTTCGACTCCGCGACCCTGCTGGTGCTCGCCGTCGAGGCCGGGCTGGACGAGGCGGAGGCCGCCGCGGTGCTCGCCGACGCCACCGCCTACGCCGACGCCGTGCGCGCCGACGAGCGGGAGGCGGCCGAACTGGGCGCCAACGCCGTGCCGTTCTTCGTCCTGGACCGCCGCTTCGGGGTCTCGGGCGGGCAGCCCGCCGAGGTCTTCACCCAGGCGCTGGAGCAGGCGTGGGCCGGGCGCGAGAGCGCCCCGACCTCGCCCGAGGCGCCCGCCTGCGAGCCGGACGGCGCGTGCGCGGTGCCCGACCGGGCCTGAAGCCCCGGCCCGCCCCGACCGGGCCATCCGGCCGAACGGGCAATGGACGGGGGGTCGTTGCTGAAGCAGAGTGGGTCCCATGGATCTTCCCGGTACTGAAGCGACGCCCGCCGATGTGAGCCCTGCCGAAGCCGCGCGGGCCGCGCTCGTCGCCGCGGCCCGTGCCGAGTTCGGGCACACCACCGCCTACCTCAACACCGCCACCTGCGGCGTCTTCCCGCGCGCCGCGGTGGCGGCCGTGCACGCCATGGCGGACGCGGCCGGGGCCGGGGATCCGGCCGGTTTCGGGGACCTCGCCGTCGCCGGCCGGGTGCGCGAGGGCTTCGCGCGCCTGGCCGGGGTCGCGCCCTCGCGGGTGGCCCTCGGTTCGGCCGTGGCCACCCACGTCGGGCTGGTCGCCGCCGCGCTGCCGGCCGGGGCCGAGGTCCTCTGCGTCGAGGACGACTTCGCCTCGGTGATGAACCCCTTCGTGGTGCGGGGGGACCTGGCGCTGCGCTTCGTCCCCCTGGAATCGGTCGCCGAAGCCGTCGGCTCGCGGACCGCGCTGGTCGCGCTGAGCGCCGTACAGTCCGCGGACGGGCGGACGGCCGACCTCGCGGCGATCCGCGCGGCCACCGCCGCGCACGGGGCGCGGATGCTGGTGGACGCCTCGCAGGCGATCGGCTGGCTGCCCTTCGACGCCACGCCCTACGACTACACCGTGACCGCCGGGTTCAAGTGGCTGCTCGCCTCGCGCGGAGTCTCGTACCTGACGGTCTCCGAGGAAGCGCAGGAGACGCTGGTGCCGCTGCACGCGGGATGGACGGCGGCCCGTCCCGGGCGCGACGCCTTCTACGGGCCGATGGCCGAACTGGCCGAGGACGCGCGGCGGTTCGACGAGTCTCCGGCCTTCCTCGCCTACCACGCGGCGGAGCCGTCGCTGGCGCTGCTGGAGCGGGTCGGCATCGAGGCGGTGCACGCCCACGACACGGCGCTGGCCGACCGCTTCCGGGCCGGTCTCGCCGACCTCGGCCACGAGCCGGTCCCGGGCCGCGCCCCGATCGTCTCGGTCCCGGGCCTGGCCGACCGCCAGCCCGTGCTGCTGGCGGCGGGCATCCCGACGGCGGCCCGTGCGGGTGCCCTGCGGGCTTCCTTCCACCTGTACAACACGGAGGCGGACGTGGACCGCGCCCTCGACGCCCTCGCCCCGTAACCCGTCCCCTTCGGCCCCCGCCGCTCCCTCGCCCCACCCTCCGGGGGCGCCTCAATCGCCGGCGGGGCTGTATTCGCGGGCCCCGCCCGGGGGTCCGGCCACTGCTGGGAGGGCTGCATCTTGCAGCCCCGCCGGCGATTGAGGCGCCCCCGGAGGGGCGAGTCGGCGTTCTACGCGGCCGTCTTCCAGGCCGCGGTGGCCGCGGCCAGGGCGTCGGTCGGCGGGACGGACAGGGCCGTGGCCAGGGCCGTCAGCGAGGCGTGCACCGCGGGGAGCGCGGCCGCCGGGCCGTAGTGGTTGACCCGGACCATCTCCTGGGCCAGCGCGCCGCCGCCCGCGGCCAGCGGAGCCGCGGGGTCGGCGGCGAGCGCCCGCGCCACCACCGCCGAGGCCTCCGGGACCCGCAGGGTGGTGGCCACCGGGGCCGCGTCCGCCGCGTCGACGACGTACGGCGCCACCCCCAACTCGGCCGCGCCCGCCCGGGTCGCCGCCGCGGCCGCCGCGTGGCGGGCCATCAGGGCCGCCGGGCCCTCCTCGGCGATCCGGGCCAGGCAGGCCTCCAGCGCGAGCATCTCCAGCTGGGCGGGAGCGTGCAGCAGCGTCCTGCGCCCGCCGTCGATCCAGCGCTCCTTCCAGTCCAGCAGGGAGAGGTAGGAGCGGCGCGGCGCCGACGGGTTCTGGGCGAAGCGGTCCCACGCGCGCTGCGAGACCGACACGGCCGACACCCCGGCCGGGCCGCCCATCGCCTTCTGGGCCCCGATCACGCACAGGTCCACGCCCCACGCGTCCGGCAGCAGCGGCTCCGCGCCCACCGACGCCACCGCGTCGAGCATGAAGAGCGCGCCGTGCGCCCGGACGACCTCGCCGATCTCCGCGACCGGGTTGGTGTTCCCCGTCGCCGCCTCCGCGTGCACCAGCGAGACGAAGTCGATCTCCGGGTGCGCGGCCAGCGCCCGCGCGACCTGCGCCGCGCTCACGGCGGTGTCGAAGGGCACGGTCAGGTCCACGACCGTCGCGCCGCAGTCCCGCAGCCAGTTGCCGAAGGTGGTCCCGTACGGGCCCGTCACGATGTTCAGCGCCGTCGAACCGGGCCGCGCGCCGGAGCGGATGCAGCCCTCCAGCGGGAGCAGCGCCTCGCCCTGGGTGATCACCACGTCCTGGCGGGTGGAGAGGAGGTCCGCGACCCCCCGTTCGATCGACGCGAACCGCTCCGCGGTCAGCGGCGGCAGGTCAAGGAGGGGGTGGGGCGCAGTGCTGGTCACCGAGGTGCTCTCTTCGTTCGAGGTTACGGACAGAGCGTACCGAGCGGGTGGCTACAGTGCGGCCATGAGCGATGTGCTGCACGTGAAGGGGCGGGTGCTCGTCGGACCGGACGAGGTCCGCGACGAGTTGTGGGTGGTCGGTGGCCGGATCTCGTACGAGCGCCCGCGCACCGGGGCGGGCGCGCACGAGGTCACCACCGTGACCGGTTGGGTGCTGCCGGGGCTGGTCGACGCGCACTGCCACGTGGGCCTGGACGCCCACGGCCCGGTCGACGACGCGACCAGCGAGAAGCAGGCACTGGCCGACCGGGAGGCGGGCACCCTGCTGATCCGGGACGCCGGTTCGCCCTCCGACACCCGCTGGATCGACGCGCGCGAGGACCTGCCCGAGGTGATCCGCGCCGGCCGGCACATCGCCCGTACCCGCCGCTACATCCGCAACTACGCGCACGAGATCGAGCCCGCCGACCTCGTCGAGTACGTCGGCCGCGAGGCCCGGCGCGGCGACGGCTGGGTGAAGCTGGTCGGCGACTGGATCGACCGCGAGGTCGGCGACCTGACGGCCTGTTGGCCGCGCGCCGAGGTCGAGGCGGCGATCGCCGAGGCGCACCGGCTCGGGGCCCGGGTGACCGCCCACTGCTTCGCCGAGGACTCGCTGCGCGACCTCGTGGAGGCGGGCATCGACTGCGTCGAGCACGCCACCGGCCTGACCGAGGACACCATTCCGCTCTTCGCCGAGCGCGGGGTGGCGATCGTGCCGACGCTGGTGAACATCGCGACCTTCCCCAAGCTGGCGACGGGCGGCGAGGCCAAGTTCCCCCGCTGGTCGGCCCATCTGCGGCGGCTGCACGAGCGGCGCTACGACACGGTGCGCTCGGCGTACGACGCGGGCGTACCGGTCTACGTCGGTACGGACGCGGGCGGTTCGCTGCCGCACGGGCTGGTCGCCGCCGAGGTGGCCGAGCTGGTGAAGGCCGGGATCCCGGCGTCGGCGGCGCTGTCGGCGACGACGTGGGGGGCCCGCGCGTGGCTGGGGCGGCCCGGTCTGGAGGAGGGCGCCCGGGCGGACCTGGTGGTCTACGGCGAGGACCCGCGGGCGGACGTGTCCGTGCTGGCGGACCCGCGCCGGGTGGTGCTGGCGGGGCGGATCCGGGGCTGAGCGCGCGGAGTTGACCGGGGCGTGACACGGCCGTGCGCCCGGTCGTTAGGTGTGGCCGAAACCTGTGGGCTGTGGGGTTTCGGCGCACTTCTGTTCCTCGTGATTCGAATATGTGCGTGGAAACCACCCTTTGGGGTGAACTCACGCCAGGTCGTCACGCGTTCACTCTCAGTGCGTAAAGATTCCGGGGTCCAGGCCGTCGGCGCACGCGATGTCCCCCATTGGCGGCGCGACGGCTCCCACCTCCCTGGGGGTTCCACCACCTTGAACAGCAACACCTTCCGCATGCCCGCGGCCGCCCTGCTCGCCGCCGGAGCGGTCGCCCTGCTCACCGCACCCGCCGCCCACGCCACGGGCGGCTCCGGAGCCGGGGGCACGGGCGGCGCGGGCGGCTCCGGCAAGGCCGGCGCGGTCGTCCTGCGCGCCGGGCTCGACGTGGGCCTGCTCAACAAGACCGTCGACGTACCGCTCACGGCCACCTTGAACGAGGTCAGCGCGCCCGCCGACGCCGCGAAGACCGCCCTGACCGTCACCCTCGACGGGGTCGACAAGGGGCAGCCGGTGAACGTCCTGCGCGCCGACGTCGCCACCGCGAAGGCGACGGCGGACAAGAGCGGGGCGCGGGCCGAGGCGAACCTGGTCCACGCCAAGGTCCACGTGCCCGGACTGCCCGCGCTCTCCCTGATCGAGGTGGAGAAGGTCACCTCGAAGGCCGTGTGCGAGCCGGGGAAGAAGCCGGTGGCCAGCTCCAACGTGCTCGGCACGGTGACCGCGCTCGGCAAGAGGATCACCCTCTCCGCCGGCGGCCCGACCAGGATCGCCGTCCCGGGCGTGGGCGAGGTCAGCATGGAACTCTCCGGTACGCAGACCACCTCGACCACCGCGGCGGCCGCCGCCCTGCGGCTCAAGGTGTCGGTGAACCCCGGCAACCTCAACGTCGCCCAGGTGACCGGCGAGGTGGTCCTCGCCGAGGCGCACTGCGAGGGCAACGGCGGCGTCGCGCCGTCCGTCGCGCCCTCGACCCAGGTCTCCGCGAAGCCGGCCGCCGCCCTCGACGTCAAGCCGCAGTCCACCGGCGACGGGGCCAACCTGGCGGAGACCGGAGCCGGTTCGGTCACCCCGTACGTGGCGGGCGGCGCGCTGCTGCTGCTCGGCATGGGCGCCGCGGCCCTCGTCGTGACCCGTGGCCGGGGCCGCGGCCGGATCCAGTAGCCGCGCCGGAGCCGTACGGGCGGGGCGTCAGCGTGCGGCGTGCGCCAGGCCCTGTTCGCCGGCCCCGCGCGACAGCACGGCCTCGGTCACCTGCCGGTCGACGGCCGCGTACTCCGCCCGCTTCGCGGCGCCCAGAGCGGTGTCCGAGGCGGCGCAGGCGGCGCACACCACGCGGAACGGCGGGGTCATGTCCGAGTACTCGGTGAGGAACTCGGCCTTCGTCACCTCCCAGCGGCCCGGCCGCGCGGTCGACGGGGTGAAGGTGAAGCGCGGGATCGAGCCCATGTTGCCGCGCTTCATCTCCGGCGGCGCGAAGCTGGCGACCTGGTCGCCCATCCCGTAGACCACCCACGTGCCGTTGACCTTCTCGTACGGCTGCGGCACGTGGTTGTGGGTGCCGAGGATCAGATCGAGGTCCGGCCCCTCCTCGGTCCGCGACGCGGTCAACGCCCGCGCCAGCTCCAGCTGCTGCTCATCGGGGGCCGTCTGCCATTCGGTGCCCCAGTGCACGCTGAGCACCACCACGTCCGCCCCCGCGGCCCGCGCCGCGCGGGCGTCGGCGACGATCCGCTGCTGGTCGATGAGGTTCACCGACCAGGGCTTGCCCTCGGGGAGCGGGATGCCGTTCGTGCCGTAGGTGTACGACAGCTGGGCGACCTTCGCGCCGCCCGCCTCGAGCAGGGCGGGCGTCTTGGCCTCCGCCGCGCCGCGGGCCGAGCCGGTGTGCTTGATGCCGACCCGGTCGAGGTGGTCCAGGGTCCGGGCGAGGCCGGGGTAACCGGCGTCCAGCGTGTGGTTCGAGGCCGTCGAGCAGCTGTCGTACCCGGTGTCCTTCAAGGCGTCGGCCAGCTCGTGCGGGGCCTTGAAGGTCGGGTAGCCGGTGTAGGGGCCGCCGGGCTCGCCGTACGGTATCTCGTGGTGGCACACCGCCAGGTCCGCGGCGCTCACGACGGCCTTGACGCCCCCGAGTATCTTGCGGAAGTCGTGCCCGTCGCCGCCCGCGTCGAGGGCCGAGCGCTCGATGATCGACGGGTACGGGATGATGTCGCCCGTGGCCACCAGGGTGAAGGGCCGGGCAGCGGGCGGCGTGGGCGCGCCGCTCCCGGCGGGCTCGGGCGCGCCGCCCAGCCGCTGCGCCGCCGGCGGCCGGTCCCCGTCGCCCGCCAGCCTCGGCACGGCGTAGACGCCCCCGGCGACGAGCGCCAGCCCGGCCACCCCGGTCGTGATCTTCGCGGACGTCCTCATCGCGGCCTTCCCCCGAACCGGCGGGCCGGCCGGTCCCGGCCACCGTGCGTGTCGGCACACTCTCGCACGGTCGTTCGTGCCGGGCGAGGGGAGACGGCGGCAGGGGGCGCCCGGAACCGGTCAGGGCGACGTCAGCGTCAGCGCGTGGTCCAGCGCCTGGAGCAGGCGGCCCGTCGTCGCCCGGTCGCGCACCGCCAGCCGCAGCCAGGACCGGTCCAGACCGGGGAAGGTGTCCCCGCGCCGGACGGCGAAACCGAGGGCCCGCAGCCGGGCCCGCACCTGCGGCGCCCGGTCCACCCGGATCAGGACGAAGGGCCCGGCCGCCACCCCGGCCACCGTGACCTCGTCGAACTCGGCCAGCCCCGCCAACAGGTGGGCCCGGTCCACCTCGATCCGCCGCGCGGCGGCCTCCGCCTCGGCCAGCGCCGCCGGGGACACGCACGCCTCGGCCGCCACGAGCGCCGGGCTCGACACCGGCCACAGCGGCTGCGCCGCCGACAGCGCGGCGATCACGGCGGGCTCGGCCAGCACGTAGCCGATCCGCAGCCCCGCCAGCCCCCACGTCTTGGTCAGGCTCCGCAGCACCACCAGCCCGGGCACGTCCGTCCGCCCCGCCAGCGCCTCGCGTTCGCCCGGCACCGCGTCCATGAACGCCTCGTCGACCACCAGCGTCCGCCCCGGCCGGGCCAGCGCGGCCAGGGCCGCCGCCGGGTGCAGCACCGAGGTCGGATTGGTCGGATTGCCGATGACCACGAGGTCCGCGTCCTCGGGTATCGCCGCCGGATCCAGCCGGAAACCGTCCTCCGGCCGCAGCAGCACCCGCTCCACCCGGTGCCCGGCGTCCCGCAGGGCCGCCTCCGGCTCGGTGAACTGCGGGTGCACCACCACCGGGCGTACGGCGCCCAGCGCCCGCGCGATCAGCACGAAGGCCTCCGCCGCACCGGCCGTCAGCAGCACCCGCTCCACCGGCAACCCGTGGCGCGCGGCCACCGCGGCCCGCGCCACCCGCCCGTCCGGATACGCCGAAAGGGTGTCCAGCGAGGCGGCGATCCGCTCCTTGAGCCAGGCCGGGGGAGTGTCCGACCGGACGTTGACGGCCAGGTCGACCAGCTGCCCCGGCGCGTCCAGCACCTCGGCGTCCCCGTGGTGGCGCAGGTCGTGCGCCTCCGCCCGGGCCACGGCGCAGGTGGCCGCCGCCGACTTCCGCTTGGGCACCAGCAGCTCACCGCCCCCCGCCAGCGCCGCCGCCTCCGCCACCGAGGGAGTCCCGGCCGCCGCCCGGGCGGCCTCGCTCGGATGCGGAACCGCGATCCGCTCCAGCTCCTGGGGCCCGTACGTCAGCAGCGGTACGCCGAAACGTTCCGCGGCGCCGGAGATCCCCGCCTCGGCGGCCTTCGACTCGACCGTGGCCAGCGCGGTGACCGCGGCCACCGTCAGCCCGGCGTCCCGCAGGGTGCCCTCGACCAGGGAGCAGATCTCCTGCGCCGTGACCCCCGAGCGCCCGCCGACTCCGACGACCACCCGTTCGTATCCGCTGTAACCGCCCTGCTCGCCCACCCGGGTCCTCGCTCCCTCGGCATCGTCAGCCGTCAACATCGCATCGTCCGCCACCCCGCGCGCGAAGGTGCGCGCGGGCCCGGCAGTCGGTATTCAGGGGCCTATGGCCGTGATCGTGGCGTTGGGCGCGTTCCTGATGACGCTGGCGGGCGGGTGGACGGCGCAACGCGTCACCGACCGCCGCCACCTCGTGCTGGGCCTCGCCGGTGGACTGATGCTCGGCGTGGTGGGCCTGGACCTGCTGCCCGAGGCGATGCGGGCGGCCGGGCACGAGGTGTTCGGCGTGCCGCTGGCCCTGCTGCTCTTCGTGGCCGGGTTCCTCGTCGCGCACGTGGTGGAGCGGGTCCTGGCGGTCCGCCAGGCCGCGCACGGCGGCGAGAACGGCTCCGGACACGGGGAGCACGGGGGCAGGGTCCCCCAGGTCGGCCTCACGGCCGCGGGTGCCATGGTCGGCCACAGCCTCGCCGACGGGGTGGCGCTGGGCGCGGCCTTCCAGGTCGGCGGCGGGATGGGGGTGGCCGTCGCGCTGGCCGTGATCACCCACGACTTCGCCGACGGGTTCAACACCTACACCCTGACGAGCCTGTACGGGAACGCCCGCCGCAAGGCCCTGATGATGCTCTTCGCGGACGCCGTGGCCCCCGTCGTCGGCGCCGCCTCCACCCTGCTGTTCACCCTTCCGGAGGAACCGCTCGGGGGATACCTCGGCTTCTTCGCCGGCATCCTGCTCTACCTCGCGTCGGCCGAGATCCTGCCCGAGGCGCACCACCGCCACCCCGCCCTGTCCACGCTGATGTGCACGGTGGGCGGCGTGGCGGGCATCTGGCTGGTCGTCGGCCTCGCGGACTGAGCTCACGGGGTGTCCGCTGCCCCGGCGTCCGCCGCGCGCGCGGCGGCCACGAAGCGCCACGCCACCGACGGCCGGGCGGCCCAGTGCGTGTGCAGGTAACTGGCGTGCACACCGCCCCGGACGAAGCCCTCGACCCGGCGCTCGGGGTGGGTGAACCCCCACGCGGGCGCGTCCCCCGCGCCCGGCTCGATCACCGTGCGGTGGAACTCGTGCCCGCGCAGCCGGGTCCCCGCCGCCGCCAGGGGGCTGTCCGAGATCGCGACCGCCTCGCGGTAGCCGAGGGTGAGCCGGTCCGACATCCGGGCGTCGGCGTCCAGCACCCCGCACATCGGCTTCCCGTCCAGCGAACCGGCCAGGTAGAGCAACCCCGCGCACTCGGCGGCCACCGGGGCCCCCGACGCGGCGAAGGCGGCCACCGCCGCGCGCAGCGGCGCGTTGGCCGACAGCTCCGGCGCGTACATCTCGGGGAAGCCGCCGCCGATGACCAGCCCGGCCGTGCCCGCCGGCAGGGCCTCGTCCCGCAGCGGGTCGAAGGTGACGACCCGCGCACCGGCCGCGGTCAGCAGCTCCGCGTGCTCGGCGTAGGAGAACGTGAACGCGGGGCCGCCCGCGACGGCGACGACCGGGCGCCGCCCGGCGTCCGCGGCGGGGACGTGCCACGCCTCGTCCCCGGGCACCCGCGCGGGGTCCCACGCCTCGCACTCCAGCGGCGGCGCGGTCCGCGCCAGCGCCATCAGGGCCTCCAGGTCGCACCCCGCCCGCACCTGATCGGCCAACGCGGCCACCGAGGCCAGCGCGTCCGCACGGCGCTCGGCGACCGGGACCAGACCCAGGTGCCGCGAGGGCGCCGCGACCTGCGGCACCCGGCGCAGCACGCCGAGCACCGGCATCCCGGCCTCCTCCAGCGCCTCCCGCAGCATCACCTCGTGCCGGTCGGAGCCGACCTTGTTGAGGATCACGCCCCCGATCCGCACCTGCGGGTCGAAGGACGCGAAGCCGTGCGCGAGGGCCGCCACCGAGCGGGACTGCGAGGAGGCGTCCACCACGAGCACCACCGGCGCCCGCAGCAGCTTGGCGACCTGCGCGGTCGAGGCCAGCTCACCGCGCCCGGCGGCCCCGTCGTAGAGGCCCATCACCCCTTCGACCACGGCGAGGTCGCACCCCGCCGAGCCGTGCGCGAACAGCGGACCGATCAGCTCCGGCCCGGACATGAAGGAGTCCAGGTTGCGGCCCGGGCGGCCGGTGGCGAGCGCGTGGTAGCCCGGGTCTATGTAGTCGGGCCCGGCCTTGTGCGGGGACACGGCGAGGCCGCGCTCCGTGAAGGCCGCCATCAGGCCCGTCGCGACGGTGGTCTTGCCGCTGCCGGACGACGGAGCGGCGATCACCAGGCGCGGGACGGTCACGGACGTCACCACTCGATGCCTCTCTGGCCCTTCTGGCCGGTGTCCATGGGGTGCTTGACCTTGGTCATCTCGGTGACCAGGTCGGCGAACTCCACGAGCTTCTCGGGGGCGTTGCGGCCGGTGATGACCACGTGCTGGGTTCCGGGACGGTCCCGCAGCACCTCGATCACCTCGTCCACGTCGATCCATCCCCAGTGCAGCGCGTACGTGAACTCGTCCAGGACGTACAGGGCGTGCGTCTCGGCGGCCAGGTCGCGCTTGACCTGCTCCCAACCCTCCTTGGCCGCCTGCTCGTTGTCGAGCTGCGCGTCGCGCTGGACCCAGGACCAGCCCTCGCCCATCTTGTGCCAGACGACCGGGCCGCCCTTGCCCGTCTCGCCGAGGGCCTTGAGCGCGTTCTCCTCGCCGACCTTCCACTTCGCCGACTTGACGAACTGGAACACCCCGACGGGCCAGCCCTGGTTCCAGGCGCGCAGCGCCAGGCCGAAGGCGGCCGTCGACTTGCCCTTGCCGGGGCCGGTGTGGACGAAGACCAGCGGGCGGTTGCGGCGCTGGCGCGTGGTGAGTCCGTCGTCGGGGACGACGGTGGGCTGTCCCTGGGGCATTAGGCGGCCTTCCTCTGGATGCGGGTCCGGTTCTGGGTCTGCTGCGCGTGCTGGTTCTGCTTCTGGTGCGGGTGCTGCGCCGACACGGCGGTGCGCACGTCCTTGACGAGCCCGGCCAGCGAATCGGCCCGCAGCCCGTCGAGGGTCACGGCGGGACCGCCCAGATCGGTGGCCAGTACCCCGGCCAGACCGAGCCGGACCGGCCCCGACTCGCAGTCCACGACCACCGAGGCGATGTGCTGGCCCTGGAGCAGCAGCGCCGCCCGGCGCGCGAGCGCCCGGGCGTCACCGCCCGCCGCTCCCGCCGAGGTGGCGCGGCCGTCGGTGACGACGACCAGCAGCGGGCGGCGCGAGGGATCGCGCAGCCGCTCGACGCGCAGCACCTCGTGGGCCTTGAGGAGACCGGCCGCCAGCGGGGTGCGCCCGCCGGTCGGCAGCTGCTCCAGCCGGGCCGCCGCCGCGTCCACCGAGGAGGTGGGCGGCAGCGCCAGTTCGGCGCCGGTCCCGCGGAAGGTGATCAGGCCGACCTTGTCGCGCCGCTGGTAGGCGTCCATCAGCAGGGACAGCACCGCGCCCTTGACCGCGCCCATCCGCTTGCGGGCCGCCATCGAACCCGAGGCGTCGACGACGAAGAGGACGAGGTTGCCCTCGCGCCCCTCCCGGGTCGCCTGGCGCAGGTCGTCCGTGCGCACGACCAGGCCGCGCCCGCTGCGCCCGCGGGCGAGTTGGTGCGGGGCGGCCGCCTGGACGGTCGCCGCCAGGTGCAGCTTGGTCAGCTGGCCCCGGGGGCGCTGGGCGCCGGTCGTGCGCCCGTGCGCGGTACGGGCCCGCGAGCGCCGTCCGGACGCGCCCTCGCCGAGCCCCGGGACGCTGAGCATCTTGGTCCGGAAGGGCTCCGCGGCCCCCACGGCCGCCTGGGTGGGACCGTCGGCCGCGTCGGCACGGGCCGGCGCGGGCTCGGGCTCGCCCTCCCGGTCCCCCTCAGGGGCGGACTCCGTGTCGGATTCCGTCTCGGACTCCGGCGCCGGATCGCGGCCGTGGTCCTGCGGCGGCACCCCGCCGCCGTCGGGCCCGCCGTCGGGGCCGCCGTCGGGGCCGCCGTCCGGTCCGCCTTCCGGTCCGCCGTCGTCCGGGCCCTCCGGCTCGGGCTCCGGGTCGGGCTCCGGTTCCGGCTCCTCGTCCGGGAAGGAGTCGAGGATCTCGTCGAGCTTGTCCTCGTCCAGCCCCGGCGCGTCGAAGGGGTTGCGCCGCCGCCGGTGCGGCAGCGCCAGCAGCGCGGCCTGCCGCACGTCCTCCTTGCGCACGTCCGTCCGCCCGGCCCACGCGGCCAGCGCGGTGGCGGTGCGCGCCATCACGATGTCGGCCCGCATCCCGTCCACCTCGAAGGCTGCGCAGGTCGCGGCGATCCGCATCAGCGCGCCGTCCCCCAGGACCACGCGGCCCAGCAGGGCCCGCGCCGCGACGACCCGGTCGCGTACGTCCGCCTCGTCATCGGCCCATCGCTCGGCGAAGGCCGCGGGGTCGTCCTCGTACGCGAGTCGGCGGCGCACCACCTCGACGCGCTGCCCGGGCTCGCGGGAGGCGGCGACCTCGACGGTCAGCCCGAAGCGGTCCAGCAGCTGCGGCCGCAGCTCGCCCTCCTCCGGGTTCATCGTGCCGACCAGCAGGAAGCGGGCCGCGTGCCGGACGGAGACGCCCTCGCGCTCCACGTAGGAGGCGCCCATCGCCGCCGCGTCGAGGAGCAGGTCGATGAGGTGGTCGTGCAGCAGGTTGACCTCGTCGACGTAGAGGATCCCGCGGTGCGCGTCGGCCAGCAGGCCCGGCTCGAAGGACTTCACGCCTTCTGACAGGGCGCGTTCGATGTCGAGGGCGCCCACCAGCCGGTCCTCGGAGGCACCGACCGGCAGCTCCACCATCCGCGCGGGCCGCGCCGTGCCCGGACCGCTCTCGTGCGGGCCGTCGGGGCAGGCCGGGTCGGGCGCGGTGGGCGCGCAGCTGAACCGGCAGCCGGGGACCACGTCGACCTGCGGCAGCAGCGTCGCCAGCGCGCGGACGGCGGTGGACTTGGCGGTCCCCTTCTCGCCGCGCACGAGCACGCCGCCGACCGCGGGGCTCACGGCGTTGAGCAGGAGCGCCAGGCGCAGGTCGTCCTGCCCGACTACGGCCGAGAAGGGGAAACGGGGGCTGCTCATGAGACGGTCGCTCCTTCGAGTGGTTCGTGCCGATACGCGAGCCGACGTGCTCCGATCGCGCAAGGGTTGCCGAGTGCTCCCTGCCTGCGCAGGGATGGCCCCGGGTACGGCGTGCTCATGTGGTGTTCACCGCTGGTGCTCCCCGCGCATGCGGGGATCGAAGGGTCCACGCGGTGGTCGGGGGCGAGGATCCCGCCGGGTTCGGGGAGGGGTGGGGAAGAGACGGCCGCCCGCAGGGCCCGGGCCGCCCTCACGGCGCACCCGGGGGGAGGAAGGGCAGGCCCGAGGGCGCCCCGCCCTCGATCAGCCGCAGCAGCGCACCGGTGTCCGCGTGTTCCTCGATCAGATCGCCCAGCAGGTCGAGCTGTTCCTCCCGCAGCGCCCCGAAGGACGTGTCCGGCGCCGGTACGAACCGCCGCCCGGCCGCGCGCGCGACCTCCCGCAGGAAGGCCCGCCGGAAGCCGTCGCTCTCCAGCGACCCGTGCCAGTGGGTGCCCCACACCTCGCCGACCCGGCACCCGTCCAGGAAGGGGGTCCCGCCCCGCACGTCGGCCACGCCGTGGTGGATCTCGTACCCCTCGACGGCCTCGCCCAGCGCGTGCCCGCTCGGCCGGGCGAGCGTCTTCTCCCGCTCGAAGCGCACGCGCACCGGTAGCAGCCCGAGCCCGTCGACGACCCCGGCCCGGGATTCGACCTCGTCGTCGATGGATTCGCCCAGCGCCTGGAAGCCGCCGCAGATGCCCAGCACCGGGCGCCCCTCGGCGGCCCGCCGGGCCAGCGCGTTGGCGAGCCCGCGCTCGCGCAGCCAGGCCAGCGCCTTCACGGTGCCGCGGGTGCCCGGTACGACGACCAGGTCGGCGTCGGCCAGTTCCTCGGCCCGGTCCACGAAGCGCACCACGACGCCCGGTTCGGCGGCCAGCGCGTCGACGTCCGTGAAGTTCGACATCAGGGGCACCGCGCAGACGGCGACCCGCAGCACGTCCTCGCCGACCGGCGGGGCGACCACGGATTCCCGTACGGCGCCGCGCAGGGAGACGCGCAGGCCGTCCTCCTCGTCGATGCCGAGGCCGTGCTGGAAGGGGAGCACGCCGTACGTCGCCCGCCCGGTCAGGCCCCGCAGCATCTCCATGCCCGGCTCCAGCAGGGAGACGTCGCCGCGGAACTTGTTGACGAGGTAGCCCGCGATCAGCGACTGGTCCTCGGGGGACAGCAGCGCCGTCGTGCCGAAGAACGAGGCGAAGACCCCGCCGCGGTCGATGTCGCCGACCACGACCACCGGGAAGCGCGCGGCCCGCGCGATCCCCATGTTCACGATGTCCGTGCGCCGCAGGTTGATCTCGGCCGGACTGCCCGCCCCCTCGCAGATCACGGCGTCATACGTGCCCCGCAGCTGCTCCAGGCAGTCCGTGACGATGCCGAGCAACTGCTCCTGACGGCCCCCGTGGTAGCCGCGCGCGCTCATCTCGCCCACCGGCTTGCCCAGCAGCACCACCTGGCTGCTGCTGTCGCTGCCGGGCTTGAGCAGCACCGGGTTCATCAGCGCGGTCGGCTCGACCCGGGCCGCCTGGGCCTGCATCGCCTGGGCGCGGCCGATCTCGGCGCCCTCCAGGGTGACGAAGGAGTTCAGCGACATGTTCTGGGCCTTGAAGGGGGCCACCTTCACGCCCTGGCGGGCCAGCCAGCGGCAGATGCCCGCCGTGACCACGCTCTTGCCCGCGTCGGAGGTGGTCCCGGCGACCAGGAGCCCCCCGCCGCGCCGTGCGCCGCTCATCCGCGTCCCTTCGCCTTCGTCGTACGGGTCGGACCGCTGCGGCCCGACGTGCAATGTGCCACCAACAGCCGCAAGGACACGCAGGCCCCGAGGGAGATCCAGGTCACCCGGCGCGAGAGCCGTACGGCCCGCTCGATGTCCGCGACCTCGACCGGGCGGCCCGCCGCCCCGTTCAGCACCGCCCGGTGCTCCACGCGCCCGGCGTACGCCAGGGTCCCGCCGAGGCGGACCCCGAGCGCCCCGGCGAAGGAGGCCTCCACCGGTCCGGCGTTCGGGCTGGGGTGCGCCGAGGCGTCCGCGCGCCAGGCCCGTACGGCGCCCCGCCGGTCCGGTCCGGCCAGCACGGCGGCCAGCGCGGTCAGCCGCGCGCCCGGCCAGCCCGCGACGTCGTCGAGCCGGGCCGAGGCCCAGCCGTAGCGCAGGTAGCGGGGGGACTTGTGGCCGACCATCGCGTCGAGGGTGTTCACGGCGCGGAAGCCCAGCAGCCCGGGCACTCCCGCCAGGGCGCCCCAGACCAGGGCGCCGACGACGGCGTCGGAGGTGTTCTCGGCGACCGACTCCACGACGGCGCGGGCGATCTGCTGCTCGTCCAGGGCCTGCGGGTCGCGCCCGCACAGGTGCGGCAGCCGCTCGCGGGCCACCTCGGTGTCCCCGGCGGCGAGCGCGCCCCCGATGGCGCGGGCCTCGCGGCCCAGCGAGGTGCCGCCGACCACCGCCCAGGTCGCGGCGGCGGTCAGGGCGATGCGGGCGGCGGCAGTCCGGGAGCGCACGGCGCGGGCGCCGAGCGCGCCGACGGCGGCCGCGCCCCCGGCGCACACCAGGGCGTGGACCGCGCCCCGGGCGCGGCTCTTGCCCCACAGGGCTCGTTCGACGGTGGCGGCGGCCCGCCCGAAGGCGGCGACGGGATGCCCGCGGCGCGGATCACCGAGGATCCGGTCGCCGATCAGGCCGGCCGTCGCGCCGTACGCGAAAACGCGATCGGCACGCATGTGGCAGGTAGGTCCTCACTCAGGGTCCGCGCCCTGGTTCGACGTGTCCGGTGGCGAGAGTTCCTGGCTTCCGGGAGCCTTCGGCTCCTCGGTGACAGTGGCGGGACCGCGCCGGATTCGCACCGGACTTCCTCTTCATGCCGCCGTATTGGCTCGGGCAGTCCACCACGCACCGCGAACGCCCGTCAACTTGCCGTTGACCTGCGAAAGCTCCCCCCGGCCGCGGGCCGGAGGGAGCTTTCGGACGTGCTGGTGCGGGAGGGGCGCCCGGGGGTGTCCGGGGTGTCAGCTGACGATCAGGTAGATCGCGTAGCCGACGGCCACCGCGCACAGTGCGAAGCAGGCGTACGCGCCGGTGCGCGCCAGGTGGGCGGTGTCGCCCTGGCCGGTGGCGGTCTCGTGCTTCGACAGGCCCACGATGCCCAGGGTGAAGAGGGTCACGAGGGCGACGGTCGCGGAGAGGCTGACGCCGAACACGGAGCCGAGTGCTGCCCAGTCGATCTTCATACTGCCGATTCCTCTGTGGGTCAGACCGCGGCGGCGGGCGCCGCCGGTGCCGGGGGAGCGGCCGGGGCCGGGGTCGGGATGGTCGCCTTGAAGGCCTCGTCCGTGACCGCGGCGGTGGTGCCCGCGACCGGGGGGACGGCCACGGCGGCGATCGCGGTGGTGACCACGCCCGGCGCCTCGACCGTGCTGTCGGCGGTGCCCGCGGCCTCGTTCACGTTGGTGTGGTCGACGACCTGGCGGCGCGAGATCAGCCAGATGGCGACGCAGGAGCCGACGAGGAAGAGGGCGACGGCGGCGACGCCGACGTCACCGGTGCGCATGACCAGCTCGGCGCCCGCGGCCACCAGGGCGGCGGCCGGAAGGGTCAGGCCCCAGGCGATGAACATCCGGCTGGCGGTGGACCAGCGGACCACGCCGCCCTTGCGACCGAGACCCGCGCCCATGACCGCGCCGGAGCAGGCGTGGGTGGTGGAGAGGGAGAAGCCGAGGCTGGAGGAGGCCAGGATGACGCTCGCGGCCGAGGTCTGGGCCGCGAAGCCCTGCTGCGGCTGGAGGTCGGTCAGGCCGCTGCCCATGGTGCGGATGATGCGCCAGCCGCCCAGGTAGGTGCCCATCGCGATCGCCATGCCGGCGGAGACGATGACCCAGACCGGCGGGTTGGAGCCGGGCGCGAGCGCCCCGCCCGCGACCAGCGCGAGGGTGATGATGCCCATGGTCTTCTGCGCGTCGTTGGTGCCGTGCGCGAGGGAGACGAGACCGGCCGAGGCGATCTGACCGGCCTTGTAGCCCTTGGCGGAGGTCTTCTTGTCGACGTTGCCGCCCAGCTTGTAGGTCAGCTTGGAGGCCAGCATCGCGGCCACACCGGCGACGATCGGCGCGGCGACCGCGGGGAGCAGCACCTTCGTGACGAGCGTGCCGCCGTTGACGGCGCCGAGGCCGGCGGAGGCGACGGCCGCGCCGACCAGGCCGCCCATCAGGGCGTGCGAGGAGCTGGAGGGGAGGCCGACCAGCCAGGTGACGAGGTTCCAGAGGATCGCGCCGACGAGCGCGGCGAAGATCACTTCCGGCTGGATGCCTTCTTCGTTGACCAGGCCCTTGGAGATCGTCTTGGCGACCTCCACGGACATGAAGGCGCCGACGAGGTTCAGCACGGCGGACATGGCCACCGCCGTCTTGGGCTTGAGCGCGCCGGTCGAGATGGTGGTAGCCATCGCGTTGGCCGTGTCGTGAAAACCGTTCGTGAAGTCGAACACGAGAGCGGTGATGATCACGATCCCGAGGAGAAGCGTTATGTGCTCCATTTACCCAGGCTTCTGTTTGACGTCAGTGGCTAGCCGACCGTAGGCAACCTGGGTGAACGGAAGATGAACTGGAACGGGCGGAGCGGTGTACCGGCCGGGGGTCGGTTTGGGGGCCTCGTCCCGGTTGATAGGTCGATACATCGATTTACGCACGTCAGGCCCGGGTTGGCCATCGGCCATATGGGGGCCTTCCGGCCCGCCCGGCCGCTCGTCCGGGCGGGCGGACGAGACCCAGATCACGCCCGGAACGGACCCGGAGCGGACGCGGAACGGACCCGGAGCGGAGCGCGATCCGGGTCCCGCGGAACGAGCCGCTCCGCCGGCCGGAACCAACCGCTCCACTGGCCGGGGCGGGCGTGCCGGTCGACACTGGAGCGGTGCGCTCCGCAACGACGACGGCAGCGGCCGTCACCGCCTCCCTCACCGCCGCCGCAGGCCTGGCCGCGGCGGCCACGGTCGCCGCGGTCGCGGTCGGCCGGCACGCGGCCGACGCGGCCCTGCGCATCGAGCCCGGCCGGCCGCTGCCCGGCGGCCCCCGGCTCAGCGTCCACTCCACCGATGCGGACCGGGTCGCGCTGACCCTCTCGCTCGCCTCCCTGCGGCCCGGTACCTACGCGCTGTCCGCGCCCGGGGTGCACGCGGTCGTCGGGGCCGTCCTGCCCGACGCCCCGCACGACCCGGACACCGTCGTGCGCCGACTGGTGGGGGTCACCCACGGCACGCTGGCCCCCGGCACCCGGGTCCGCCTGACGCCCCAGATCCACGTGGGCAACCCGCGCACCGCGCTCGGCCTCGACCACGCCGACGTGGACGTGCCGGGGGAGCTGGGCGCCCTGCCCGCGTGGTTCGTGCCCGCCGCCCGCGACACCTGGGTGATCACCGTCCACGGACTCGGCGGCACCCGGGAACACCCCATGGTGGTCATGCCCTTCCTGCACCACCACCGCCTCCCGGTCCTCGACCTCGCCTACCGCGGCGACCTCGGCGCCCCCCTCCCGCCGGACGGCCTCGGCCACCTCGGCGCCTCGGAGTGGCGCGACCTGGACGCGGCCATCCGCTACGCCCTGCGCTTCGGCGCCCGCCGGGTCGTCCTGCACGGCTGGTCCACCGGCGCCACCATGGCCCTGCTCGCCGCGGAGCGCTCCGCCCTCGCCGGCAAGATCTCCGGCCTGGTCCTCGACTCCCCGGTGCTGGACCGGCGCACCACCCTGGAGCGGCTCGCCGCCGCCCGGGGCACCCCGGCCGCGCTGCTCCCGCTCGCGGTGCGGGCCGCCGAGGGCCGCACCGGGCTCCGGGTCGACGAGCCGCCCCCGGGGGTCGATCCGACCGCGCTGCGGATGCCCGTACTGATCTTCCACGGGCCGGACGACGCGCTCGCGCCCTGGGAGCCCTCGCGCCGCCTCGCCGCGGCCCGGCCCGACCTCGTCACCCTGCGGACCGTCGCGGGCGCCCCGCACGGGGCGATGTGGAACGCGGACCCCGCGGGCTACGAGGAAGCCCTGCGCAGGTTCCTCACCCCTCTTATGTAGCCATCGTGACGGGAAGGGTGGTTTGTGCCGTTATCGACCATCCCCTCCAGTGGTAACGAACGGTTCCGTTTGGGCTTTCGGGCGGTGACGGGCGAGACTGCTTCCGTGACGTCCCGAAAGCCTGATGAGCAGTTGGCTCGCGACTCCAGACTCCGACTCGTCTCTCCGCGCTCCGTCGCCACGGCCCGCAAGGCAGTGACGGACCGGAGCACCCGGCCGACGCCCCGGCCGCCGGCGGGCACCCCCGCCGCGCCCGACCTCGCGAACCGGGCCCGCGCCTCGCTGGCGGACGCCGTGCGCCTGGCCCGCTGGGCCGAACACCACCTCGGCGCGGCCGACGGCTCCCGGCCCGCCCCCGCGGGTGCGCTGCCCGCCGCCGACGTCGAACGGGCCGCCCACCACCTGGGCCTGACGCACGGCCAGATCCAGGTCGGCTGGGACCGCGCCCGCCTCGCCGGGCTCGTCGAGGTGCACGGCGGCCACGCCCGCCCCGGCTGGCGGCTGCGCGCCTGGGACCGCGACGACACGGCGGTCCTGCGCGGCTGGGTCGCGCTCTTCGACGCCTGGTCGCTCGTCCACCCGGCCCCCGCCGACATCGCCCCCTCGGCCGTCGCCGACGTGGTCGAGTCGATGCCCCAGGTCCTCTCCCTGCTCCAGCTCTCCGCGGGCCCGGTGACCGTCCCCGCACTGCTGGACCTGCTCGGCCAGCGCGTCGTCGAACTGCGCGACGAGCGCTGCGAAGTCCCCTACGACGCCCCCGCGTCCGACCCCCAGGCGCCCGGCGCCGGCGACCGCCCCGTCCCGCTGGCCCGCCTGCTGCGCTGGGCCCTGGGCGGCCTGGCCGCCGTGGACGCCGTCACCCTGGGCCCCGCCATGGCCGCGCTCACCCCGCTCGGCAGCTGGGCGGTCTGGGTCAAGCTGGAGCAGATCTGCGTGGCCGCGCAGAGCCCCGCCGGGAACATCGAGCAGTCGGCCGCGGCCATGCTGCACGGCTGCGCCCGGCTCACCCCCGGCCCGGCCCGCGCCGAGTACCAGGCCTGGCTCGCCGCCCGCCCCGTCGGACACGCCGTCAGCGAGCTGCTGCACGCCGCCCGCGGGGAGGACGCGCTGCTGCGCGGCCTGGCCTTCGAGGCGCTGCGCGTGGTCGGCGCCCGGGCCGAGCCCGAGGTCCGGGCCGCATCGCGCGAGGCCGCGCTGCGCCCCTACGCCCTGCTCTGGCTCGCCGAGCACGACGGCGTGGACCCCGACGAGGCCCAGGAAGTGCTCACCCGCGAGGAATCGACCTGGCTGTGGGTCGACACCGCCGCGGCCATCGCCGACCACGGCGAGGCGGAGCTGCTGGCCCGCCACCTCGACTCGGCCGTGCGCACCACCGTGCCCCGGCTGCTGGACGAGGTCCGCGCGGTCGGTCACCCGCGCACCGTGCAGGTGCTCGTGGCGCTCGCGGCCGCGCACCCCGACCCGGCCCTGGCCAAGGCGATGCGCCGCGCCGCCTTCCAGGTGCACACCGGCGGGGTCTGAGTCGACGCCGACGTGCGCGCCGCGGGTCAGACCTGCGGCGCGTACGTCCCGAAGCTCCAGATGTTGCCCTCGCCGTCGCGGGCCATGTAGTCCCGGGACCCGTAGTCCTGGTCGGTCGGCGGCATGAGGATCTCCACCCCGTGCTCCGCGGCCCGGCGGTGGTGCGCGTCCACGTCCTCGACCACGATGTACACCCCGGTCGGGCCCGCGTCGGCCATGGCCGCGTCGAAGGCCCCGCCCCGGCCCTTGCTGCCCAGCATCACCATGCCGTTGCCGTAGGCCAGCTCGGCGTGCATGACCGCGCCGTCCTCGCCCTCGTACACGGCGGCCTGGGTGAAGCCGAAGGCCTCGGTCAGCTGTTTGATGGCGGCCTGGGCGTCGCGGTAGAGCAGCGTCGGAAAGATGGTCGCGGCACTTGCCACGGCGATCACTCCCTCTCGTCTATGTGACCCGGGTCACCAGTCTCGCAGCAGGGTGCGACAGTCAGCGGAAGGTGTTGCACTGGGCCATGTCACCCGTGCGGTAGCCCTGGTAGAACCACTGCTGGCGCTGCTCGGCGCTGCCGTGCGTCCAGGACTCCGGGGTCACCCGGCCCTGGAACTTCTCCTGGATCCGGTCGTCGCCGACCGCCGCCGCCGCGTCGAGGCCGTCCTTGATGTCCTGCTCGGTCAGGCTGGTGATCAGCGGCCGCCCGGTGCTCTTGTCCGGGGTCTTGGTGGCGTTGTGCGCCCACACCCCCGCGTAGCAGTCGGCCTGGAGCTCGACCTTGACCGCGTTGCTGTTCGCGCCCTGCCGTCCGTCCTGGGCCTTCTGCAGGGTGCCGGTCAGGTTCTGGATGTGGTGCCCGTACTCGTGGGCGATCACGTAGGCCTGGGCGAACGGGCCGCCGCTCGCGCCGAACTTGGTCCGCAGCTCGTTGAAGAACCCCAGGTCGAGGTAGACCTTCTGGTCGCCGGGGCAGTAGAACGGGCCCACCGCCGAGGTGGCCGTGCCGCAGGCGGTCCCGACCTTCCCGGTGAAGAAGACCGTCTGCGCCGGCGTGTACTGCCCGCCCCGCTTGGTGAACTCCTGCTTCCAGAAGTCCTGCGTGCTGTTGACCACGGCGACCAGTCGGCAGTCCTCGCGCGCGTTCGCGTCCCGGCCCGTCTTGCAGGTCTGCTGCACCTGGGCGGCCGAGGAGGAGGTGGCGGCGGGCTCCGGGCTGCCGTCGGAGAGCCCGAGCTGTTCGGGCCCCACCCCGAAGAGCAGCCCCATGACCAGCGCGATGAAGCCCACGATGCCGCCACCGATGGTGGCCCTGCCTCCGGGGATGCGGCTGTTCCGGACGTCCTTGACCTCGGAGGTGTCCAGATTGGCGTCGTCGTCGAACTGCATCCCGCACGCCCTCTCATCGTGAAGTGGGGGAGGTCACGTGTCCGCCCCTGCGGCGAGTACCGATCCCTTCATCCTGGTACGCCCGGCCCCGCGGCGGCGCCGTACGGGGGCCGAACGGGGGACGCGGGTCGGCGCCCGCCCGCCGCCGGGCGCCCCGCAAAGTAGTTGCGCGCCCCCGGTAGAATGACTCCCATGGCAAATCTCCTCGCGGATTAGCGGCGTCGAAGACTCGCGTCCCTGCCCCCCTTCCGCCGTCCCCACCGCCCTGGAGTATTTCCGTGATCACCGCCACCGGCGTCGAGCTGCGCGCCGGCGCCCGCGTCCTCATCGAGTCCGCCTCCTTCCGCATCGCCAAGGGCGACCGCATCGGCCTGGTCGGCCGCAACGGCGCGGGCAAGACCACGCTGACCAAGTGCCTCGCGGGGGAGGGGACGCCCGCCGCGGGCTCCATCACCCGCTCCGGCGAGGTCGGCTACCTCCCGCAGGACCCGCGCACCGGCGACCTCGACGTCCTGGCCAGCGACCGGATCCTCTCCGCGCGCGGCCTCGACGTCCTGCTCAAGAAGATGCGCATGAACGAGGAGCGCATCTCCTCCGGCTCCGGCGCCACCCGCGAGAAGGCGATGCGGCAGTACGAGCGCCAGGAGACGGAGTTCCTCACCAAGGGCGGGTACGCCGCCGAGTCCGAGGCCGCGACGATCTCCGCCGCCCTCGGCCTGCCGGACCGGGTGCTCGGCCAGCCCCTGCACACCCTCTCCGGTGGTCAGCGCCGCCGCGTCGAGCTGGCCCGGATCCTCTTCTCGGACGCCGACACCCTGCTCCTCGACGAGCCGACCAACCACCTCGACGCCGACTCGATCGTCTGGCTGCGGGACTACCTCAAGAACTACCGCGGCGGTTTCGTCGTCATCTCCCACGACGTCGACCTGGTCGAGACCGTCGTCAACAAGGTCTTCTACCTGGACGCCAACCGCGCCCAGATCGACGTCTACAACATGGGCTGGAAGCTCTACCAGCAGCAGCGCGAGGCCGACGAGAAGCGCCGCAAGCGCGAGCGCCAGAACGCGGAGAAGAAGGCCGCGGCCCTCAACTCCCAGGCCGACAAGATGCGCGCCAAGGCGACCAAGACCGTCGCCGCGCAGAACATGGCCAAGCGCGCCGACCGGCTGCTCGCGGGCCTGGAGGCGGTCCGCGTCTCCGACAAGGTCGCCAAGCTGCGCTTCCCGGACCCGGCGCCCTGCGGCAAGACCCCGCTGACCGCCGAGGGCCTGTCCAAGTCGTACGGCTCGCTGGAGATCTTCACCGACGTCGACCTGGCCATCGACAAGGGTTCGCGCGTGGTCATCCTCGGCCTCAACGGCGCGGGCAAGACCACCCTGCTGCGCCTGCTGTCGGGCACCGAGAAGCCCGACACCGGCGAGGTCACCCCCGGGCACGGCCTCAAGCTCGGCTACTACGCCCAGGAGCACGAGACCCTGGACCCGGAGCGCACGGTCCTGGAGAACATGCGTTCCTCCGCCCCCGACCTGGACCTGGTCGCCGTCCGCAAGACGCTCGGCTCCTTCCTGTTCTCCGGCGACGACGTCGACAAGCCCGCCGGGGTCCTCTCCGGCGGTGAGAAGACCCGCCTCGCCCTGGCCACCCTGGTCGTGTCCTCGGCGAACGTGCTGCTCCTCGACGAGCCCACCAACAACCTCGACCCGGCCAGCCGCGAGGAGATCCTCGGCGCGCTGCGCACGTACAAGGGCGCCGTCATCCTCGTGACGCACGACGAGGGCGCGGTCGAGGCGCTGGAGCCGGAGCGGATCATCCTGCTCCCCGACGGCGTCGAGGACCTGTGGGGCCCGGACTACCGGGACCTGGTGGCCCTGGCCTGACGCGCCCCGCCGGGGCCGTTGATCCAGTCGCTTATGGATCATTCGGCCCACGAGTGATCCATCATCTGAGTGAGAACGTCTCGTATTCCCGCACCCTGTACAACGGCCCCGGCCGCGCACTCATCGTCGCGCGGCCGGGGCCCGCTGTTTTTCCCGCGCAGCTCCTGACCTGGAGATTCCTACCCTGGGTCGCCGAGCGTGACGGAGGGCAAGGGGCGGAAGAGGAGATTCCGTTCTGCTCGGGTGTCCACTCCTCGGGAAAAGCGCTCGCGCCGACCTTGCTGAATGGGTGGCCAGGAAGCCCGGGAGGGGTGATCATGAGAAGTCCAGAGCGCACTTCCCATGAGGAGGCACGGGTGGCCGAGACTCTGAAGAAGGGCAGCCGGGTAACCGGCGCCGCGCGCGACAAGCTCGCGGCAGACCTGAAGAAGAAGTACGACTCCGGTGCGAGCATCCGGGCGCTGGCCGAAGAAACCGGCCGGTCCTACGGGTTCGTCCACCGGATGCTCAGCGAGTCCGGAGTCACGCTGCGTGGTCGCGGTGGCGCGACGCGCGGAAAGAAGGCGACATCGGCTGCCTGAGGCACAGGCCGCAGGCTTCGCTCCTAGAGTTCCTTCGGTGACCCCCGGTCGGCCGTACGGCCGGCTGGGTGGTTACTGTGCAGTCACTTAAGGCCGAGTCCGCGGCCGACTGCACACCGGAGGCACACACATGGCTCTGCTCGACAAGGACGGCGTACGGCTCACCGTCGACGACACGGTCGCCTCGGTGACACTGACCAATCCGGCCAAGCGAAACGCTCAGTCCCCCGCGCTCTGGCGGGCGTTGGCAGAGGCCGGTCGGTCGTTGCCGGGCACCGTCCGGGTCGTCGTGCTGCGCGGCGAAGGCAAATCCTTCTCCGCCGGACTCGACCGACAGGCGTTCACGCCTGAAGGCTTCGAGGGCGAGCCGTCCTTCCTGGACCTGGCGCGTGGTTCCGACGAACTGTTGGACGCCACCATCGCCGAGTACCAGGAGGCCTTCACCTGGTGGAGGCGCAACGACATCGTTTCCGTCGCCGCGGTGCAAGGTCATGCCATCGGTGCCGGCTTCCAGCTCGCGCTCGGTTGTGACCTGCGCGTCGTCGCGGACGACGTGCAGTTCGCCATGCGCGAGACCAGCCTGGGGCTGGTTCCCGACCTGGCCGGCACGCGGCCGCTGACCGACCTGGTCGGCTACGCCCGCGCCCTGGAGATCTGCGCCACCGGGCGCTCCGTCCACGCGGAGGAGGCCGAGCGGATCGGCCTGGCCAACCTCGTGGTGCCCGGGGCCGAGCTGGACGCCGCCGTGCAGGACCTGGTGGCGGCCCTGGTGGCCCCGCCGCGGGACGCGGTCATCGAGACGAAGGCGCTGCTGCGGGGAGCATCGGGGCGTACCTACGACGACCAGCGCGCCGCCGAGCGCGCGGCCCAGTCCCGCCGTCTGCGCGACCTCGCGGGCCTCTCCGACTGACCCCGCCCACGCCTCCGGCGCGGGCCCGCGGTCCCTCGCGGCCGCCGGAGGCGTGGTCCGCGCACGGACCCGATCGACGAATCTCCTCGCGGCCGACCGGCGTAGTGCCGACGCATCGGCGGTGCAGCGCGCATACCGTGGTCGCAAGTCCACACGCGCGAAAGGACACGGCGATGAGCGAATCGGGATCCGGATCCGCATCCGCATCGGGAGGCCCCACCAGGCCCCCGGCCGACCGGGGCCGCACCACCATCGCCGACGGCGTGGTCGAGAAGATCGCGGGGCTGGCCGCCCGCGAGGTGATCGGCGTCCACGCGATGGGCAGCGGCAGCGGCCTCTCCCGCACCTTCGGCGCGGTCCGCGACCGGGTCCCCGGCGGGGCGAAGGCCTCCGTCAGCCGGGGCGTCAAGGCCGAGGTCGGCGAGGTGCAGACCGCCCTCGACGTGGAGATCGTCGTCGACTACGGCGTGTCGATCCGCGAGGTGGCCCGTGCGGTGCGGGAGAACGTGATCTCGGCGGTGGAGCGGATGACCGGCCTGGAGGTCGTCGAGGTCAACGTCGCGGTGAGCGACGTCAAACTCCCCGACGACGAGGACGACGACGGGGCACCGGAATCCCGGCTCCAGTAGCGCCGAGAGGAACCGGCATGAGCATGGCTGTGGTCGGCCTGATGGCCGGGATGGCACTGGGGTTCGCCGGGTACTTCGGCGGCTTCGGGGCCTTCCTGCTGGTGGCGGCGCTCGGCGCCGTCGGCTTCTTCGCGGGCCGCTTCCTGGACGGCGACCTGGACCCCGCCGACTTCTTCCGCCCCCGCGACCGGGGCTCCCCGGGCGACGACGACCGCGGTGGCGGTCGCCGCGACGACCGGCGCCGGTGAGGCCGCGATGAGCGTCCCCCGCGAGGACGGCGTCCCCCGCGCGTCCGCCGCCCCGCGGAGCACCCCGCCCAAGGTGGCCGCCGCCGACCGGGGTGCCACCCGGATCGCCGACCGGGTCGTCGCCAAGATCGCGGCGCAGGCGGCCCGGGAGGCCCTGGCGGCGCTGCCCGCCGCACCGCCCGCCGGGGCCGCGCCCCCGCACGCCACGGTCACCGTGCACCACGACATCGCGCGCGTGCGGATCGGCCTGGAGCTCGGCTACCCCGCCGATCTCGCCACCGAGTGCTCCGCCGTGCGCCGCCGGGTCGCCCAGCGGGTCGAGGAATGCGCCGGGATGACGGCGGCGGAAGTGGACATCGACGTGGAGCGGCTGCACCCCGCCCAGGTCGGCCCCGCCCGGCGGGACCGGCTCAGGTGAGCGCCCCCGCCGCACTCGACGAGCGGCGCGCGGACCCGGACCGCGGCGCCGCCCCGCGCCCGCGCTCGGTCCGCCGGGTCCCCGCCGCGCTGACCGCGCTCGTGGTGCTCGGCGGCGCCGGGCTCTTCCTCTACGACCTCGCCGCCGTGCGCGCGCACCGCCCCGCCATGCGCTGGCGCCGCGAGCTGGCCCGGCTGCTGGAGCGGCACGCCCCGGCGGACACCGGGGTGGTCGTCGCCGGGGCGGTGCTGGTGCTGGCCGGGGCGGCGCTGCTCTTCCTCGCCCTGGCCCCGGGGCTGCGTTCGGTCCTGCCGCTGCGCTCCCCGGGACCCCCTCGGCCCACCGGCGGGCCCCCCGAGGTGCGCGCCGGCATCGGGCGCAAGGCCGCCGCGCTGGTGCTGCGGGACCGTGCCATGGAGGTGTCCGGGGTCCGCTCGGCCCGGGTCAGGGTGGGCCGCTCGCACGTGACCGTGCGCGCGGCCTCCCACTTCCGCGAACTGGACGACGTACGGGCGGACCTGGAGGCGGTCCTCGCCGTCGGGCTCGCCGAACTGGGCCTGGCCCACGCGCCGCGGCCGCGCGTCCGCGTCGGCCCGGCCGACAAGGGATGACCGCCACACGAGGGGGCACATGAACGCCCAGACGAAGGGGCCCATGAAGGCGCACGCGCAGCCGCTCGGCACGGTCAACCGGATCCTGCTCGCCCTCGTGGCCCTGGCGCTGCTGGCGGGCGGCGCCGTCCTGCTCACCGGTCGCGGGCCGTTGGAGGGCCGCCGCGCGCCCCTGCTGAGCGCCGCCCGGCGGCGCCACTGGCACGCGGAGGGCTGGTGGTGGTGGGCGGTGGTCGCGGTCCTCGCCCTGTGCGTGCTCCTCGCCCTGTGGTGGTTCTCGGCCCAGCTGCGCCGCTCCCGGCTCCCGGCCGTCCTGGTCGACACCGGGGACGGCGCATTCGCCCTGCTGCGCGGCCGGGCACTGGAGGAGGCGGTGGCGGTCGAGGCGGGCGCACTGGACGGGGTCGCCCGGTGCCGGGTCGCCCTGCGGGGCCGTCGCACGGCCCCCGTGCTGCGGCTCGACCTGCGACTGGAGCCGCACGCCGTGCCCGCGGACGTCCTCGCCGCGCTGGCCGGCCCGGTCCTGGACCACGCCCGCGCCTCGGCGGGCCTGGCCGAACTCCCCACCGAGATCCGTTTCCAGGTCGCCGACCACCGGGCCCAGCGCGTCAGCTGAGCCCGGGAGGCGCCGGGCCGAGGGGTCGGACGGGGGAGGTCAGAAGCCGTGGCGGGCGCCGCCGTCGACGGGGAGCATGACGCCCGTCAGGTACGAGGCCGCCGGGGAGAGCAGGAAGGCGGCCGCACGGCCGAACTCCCGGTCCGTGCCGTAACGGCGCAGCGGGATGCGGGACTCGTTGGCGGCCCGGGAGGCCGCCGCGTCCCCGGAGAGCGCGTCCAGCTCCCGCACCCGGTCGGTGTCGATCCGCGCGGGCAGCAGCCCGACCACCCGGATCCCGCGCGGGCCGAGGTCGTCCGAGAGGGACTTGGCGAAGCCCGCCAGCCCGGGGCGCAGCCCGTTGGAGATCGTGAGTCCGGCGATCGGTTCGTGCACCGAGCCGGAGAGCACGAAGCCGATGACCCCGCCCTCGCCCAGCTCGGCGGCGGCCGTGCGGGCCAGGCGGACCGCGCCCAGGAAGACCGACTCGAAGGCGGAGCGCCACTGCTCGTCGGTGTTGTCCGCGCCCGCGCCCGGGGCGGGCCCGCCGACGCTGATGAGGATGCCGTCGAAGCGGCCGAAGCGCTCGCGGGCGGTGGCGACGAGGCGGGCGGCGGCGTCCGGATCGGCGTTGTCGGCGACGACGCCGACCGCGTTCGGGCCGAGGGCGGCGGCGGCGTCCGCGACCCGCTGCTCGTCCCGGCCGGTGATGACGACCCGCGCGCCGTCCGCGGCCAGTTCGCGGGCGCTCGCGAAGCCCAGGCCGCGGGTGGCCCCGGTGACGACGTAGACGCGGTCCTTCAGTTCAAGATCCATACAGGTACGCTACGCCGTCGCGGGCTCGGCCTCGGCGCCCTGCGCGGCAGCGGCCTTCGCGGCCGCCTCCTCGCGGTCGCGCTTCTCGCGCCGGACCAGGATCACCCAGCCCACCGGCACGGCCGCGGTGAAGAGCCACCACTGCACGGCGTAGGCCATGTGCGGGCCGATCGAGTCGTGGTCGGGTTCGGCGACCGGCTCGGGGCTGCCGCCGGGCGGGACCGGAGCGGTCAGCTCCAGGTAGCCGCCGAGCACCGGCTTGCCCAGGTACTTCGCCTGCTGGCCGCTGTTGATGAGCATCACCTGGCGGTCCGGCAGGCCCTTGCGGTCCCGGATGCCGCCGTCGCCGTTGACCTCGTCGGCCTTGAGCCGGCCGGTCACCGTGACCTCGCCCGGGGGCGCGGCGGGCACCGGGGGGAAGGCGGTCGGATCGCCGCCGCCCGGTACCCAGCCGCGGTTGACCAGGACCACCCGGCCGTCGCCCAGCACCAGCGGGGTGACCACCTGGAAGCCGACCTTGTCGCCGTTGGAGGTCCGCATCCGCACGACGACCTCGTGCGCGGTGTCGTAGGTGCCGGTGGCGGTGACCGCGCGCCAGAAGTCGGCGCGCGGGACCTCGTGCCCGGGCGAGGTCAGCTCGGTCATCGGAGCCGGCTTCGCGGTCAGGTTCTGCGCGATCAGCTCGTTCTGGGCGACCCGGTGCTCATGGCGGTGGAACTGCCAGAACCCCAGCTGGATCATCGAGGGGATCAGGACGAGGGCCAGGAGGTGCAGGCCCAGCCACTGCCGGGTCAGTACGAAGCGGTACACGCCCAAGACGGTACCCCTCGGCGCGCGGGGGTCGGCGGGCGGGTGACCCGCCCGCTCGGGCGCGGACGCCCGGGTGCGGTCGCTCAGGTGCGGTCGACGACGCCCACCTTCCCCTCCGCACGGGCGCAGTGCGCCCCGCAGAACCACTGCTGGTCGACCTCGACGCCCTGGCCGATGATCTGGACCCGGCAGTGCTCGCAGATGGGTGCCATGCGGTGGATGGCGCAGGAGAAGCAGTCGAAGACGTGCACCGCGCCCTGCGCGTGCACCTCGAAGGACATGCCGTAGTCGTTTCCGCAAACCTCACAACGTGCCATGCGCCACAGAGTGGGACCGGACGGGCCGACCGGGAAAGCGGTCACCGGGCGAGTCGCCCGATGCTCACCCGTCTGCCGCAGCCACGTCCCGCAGCAGCTGGGTGAAGGCGGCCTCGTCGACGACCGGGGTCCCGAAGGACTTCGCCTTGACCGTCTTGGAGGTCGCCGAGTCCGGGTCGTTGGTCACCAGCAGGCTGGTGAGCCGCGACACGCTGGTCGCGACGTGCAGTCCCGCCTCGACCGCGCGGTCCTCCAGCAGCTCCCGGTCCACCGAGGTGTCGCCCGAGAAGGCGACGCGCATGCCCTGCTTGAGCGGGCTGCCGTCCGCCCAGCGGCCGGGGTTCGGGTGCGGGCACGGCGGCCGCTTGCGCGACTGGCGCCAGCTGCCCGTGCCCGCGCTCCGGTAGGAGGCCTGGTGGCCGATGCGCGGCGTCGCCGGGGTGTCGGACCACTCGGTCAGCGGGCGGCACTCCAGCAGCGGCAGCCGCACCCCGTCGCGCGCGGCCGCGTGCAGCGAGGGCCGGAAGGCCTCGGCCAGCACCCGGGCGTCGTCGAGCGCGTGGTGGGCGCGCTGCTGGACCACGCCGAAGTGCGCGGCGAGCGACTCCAGCTTGTGGTTGGGCAGCGGGAGGTTCAGTTCCTTCGACAGGGCGATGGTGCACAGCCGCTGACGGACCGGCGCCGTCGCCGAGGCCCGCGCGTACTCCCGGGCGATCATCTGCCAGTCGAAGATGGCGTTGTGCGCGACGAGCACCCGGTCCGCGAGCCGCTCGGCGAACTCCTCGGCGATCTCGCCGAAGAGCGGCGCGTCCCGCAGCACGTCACTGGTCAGTCCGTGGATCCAGACCGGCCCGGGGTCGCGCTGCGGATTGACCAGGGTGTACCAGTGGTCCTCCACGTTGCCCCGCGCGTCCAGCCGGTAGACGGCCGCGGAGATTATCCGGTCGTCGCGCGCGAGCCCGGTGGTCTCCACGTCGACGACCGCGTACCCCTGCGGGTACGCGGTCGGCCAGGTCGTCTCTGCGGTCGTACGGTCGTCGAGCATGGTCACAGAGGATATCGGCCCGGACCGACAGGCGTGGCCCGTCCGCCTCAGCCCAGCTCGGCGACGAGGTCGCCGGCGCTCACCCGGGCGAAGCCCGCGGGCACTTCGGCGGGGCCGGGGAAGAGCCGGTACGCCGTCCCCGAACCCCCCTGCGGGGCCACGCTCGCGCGGGTGAGCGCGAGGAACGCGTGCTTCCCGGCCGCCAGTTCGGCGGCCGCGCCGTCGGCGTCCGGGTGGGGACGGCGCTCCTGCGGAGCGTCCAGGGCGGCGATCCGGGCGGCGAAGGCGGCCGGTTCCTCGCCCGCGGCGGCCCGGTAGAGCCACAGCTCGTCGAGCGCCCCGGGCAGCGGCGCCCGCCAGAGCACGGCGACCTCCCGGGTGCGGGCGGCGGAGCGCCACACCGCGAGGTCCCACAGCGTGGTGCGGGCGCCGGAGTCGAAGTGCGCGCGCAGGTCGCGGGCCGCCGCCCCCAGCTGCTGGCCACCCGAGGCGTCGACGCTCTGGAACGACGTGGAGGGCGGCAGGTGGACGTCCGCCCACAGCGCCTCGCGCGCGCCCAGGTCCACCACCATCGGCAGGTACGCCCGGGAGCGGCCCGCGAGGTCGAAGCGCTGGCGCACGGTCCGCGGGTCGTAGCGGGCGTCGCGCGGGCCGTCCGCCGCCAGGGTCATGAACCCCGCGAAGGCGTCGGGCAGCTCGTCGAAGGGCACGTTGTTGTAGCTGAAGACCAGGGGGACGGCGTACGCGTCCCCGTGCGCGGCGAGCTTCGTCAGGTCCAGGTCGACGTACTCGGTCGCTCCCTCCGGGGCGGGGGCCGAGGTGAGGTCGCCGGAGTGGACGGCGGCGCCGTCCGGCCCGTGCGCGAGGCGGGTGTAGTCGCACTGACCGGTGAAGCGCCAGTCGGCGTCGAAGAAGGCCACCGCCAGGTCGAGGTCGGTGCGGTGGCCCGTCGGCTCCGTCCAGTGCAGGAACAGCCGCAGCACCTCGCCGGGCGGCAGGGCCGCCGTGCTGCCCCGCGATACCGCGACCAGGGACCGGGCCGAGTCGCGCTCCGCGAAGGGGACCGCGAGGTCGCCGAGCCCGGAGTCGAGGACGGCCAGCTCGTACGGGCGCTCCTCGGGCCGGGCGAAGCGGCGCAGCACCTCGTCCTCCAGCTGCCCGACGACCTCGCGCACCAGCGGTCCGGGCAGCGGCGGGCGCGTCTCCGTCACCGACAGGGCGCGGGTGACCTCGCCGCGGGGGAAGAAGACCCGGCGGGTGCCGAGCCGGTCCTCGGCGCGCACGCGCAGCGCTCCCAGCGCCGACAGCAGGGGGCCCGGGCCCACCGCGGGCAGCCCGTGCTCCAGCGCCCGGGCGAGTTCCGGCACCGGGTGGTCCCCGTCGTGCAGGCGCATCAGGTGGTCGAGCCGTCGCACCAGTTCGCCGGGGCGCGCTCCGGCCACCGCGGCGGCCGCCCCGGGAACGCCCTGGGCCAGGGCCCCCTCCATCCGGTGGCCCCAGGTCGCGGGCCGGATCCGGGAACCGTCGGGGTCGATCCGCACGGCGTCCGGGTGCGCGGCGGCGCTCTCCCGCAGGCGCGCGCCCAGGGCTCCGGTCAGCGGGGTGCCGCGCAGGACGGCGAAGGCGAGGGCGGCGCGCGGGTGCCGGGCGTGCTGCTCGAAGGGGTGCAGGACCTCGGCCGCACGCTTCCACGCGGTGGGGTGCCGCAGCAGGTCCTCCACGACGTAGGAGGTCGGCAAGGTGTCCAGTACGGCCAGCAGGGCGCGCCGCAGCGGCCGTCCGACGGAGACGAACCGGGTCGGCAGCGGCAGCAGCCCCGGGTCACCCGAGGACAGCACGGCCAGCAGCCGCAGCACGTCGGTGGCGGTGGTCAGCCGCTCGGCGAGCAGCGCCCGTGCGGCCTCCCGCGTCCCGGATCCGGCCAGGAGCGTGCCCAGGACCAGGGCCTTGGTCTCCCGTACGGGGATCTCCTCGGGCAGATCGCCGCGGGCGGCCGGGCTCAGCGGCAGCAGGACGAGCAGGTCCTCGCGGTCCTGCGGGGAGAGCGGGGTGCGCCGGGCGAGCAGCGCCGCGACGACGCGGCCCGCGTCGGCGGCCCGGTCGGTGCCGAGTTCCAGCAGGCGCAGCGGGCCCCGTCGGACGGGCTCGGCGCCGACGGCGGCGCGCAGGGGACGCAGGAAGGGGTCGGCGGGGTCGATCCGCCGGTGGCACAGGGGGCAGCCGGAGTAGTCGGCGCCGTCCCAGCACAGCCGGCACACCAGGTGGGCGCAGGGGGACACGGGGAAGACGGTGCGCTGCTCGCCGCACAGCACGCAGGGGTGGTCCGCCTGCTGGAGGAGGTGGGCGAAGACCCGGTCCACGTAGAGCCGGTCGGTGTCGCGCACCACGCCCCGCACGAGGGAGGGGAAGCGCCGCAGCAGCGGGGTGTGGGTCCGGTCCGCGCCGAGCAGGTCGTCGATCAGGGCGACGAGGTCGCGCCGGGCGTCGGTCAGCGCCTCGGCCGGCAGTGCGGCCAGCGCCGCGTACAGCTCGGGGCGCAGGATGTGGCCCCGCTCCAGGAGCGCGGCTTCGAGCCGGCGCAGGGCGGGCCCGCCGTCGGGGGCCCACACGGGCACCGGGTCGACGTAGACGGTCTGGATCCGGCGCAGCAGTACGGATTCGACGGTGGTGATGGGTGCCCCTCCTGGACGTGAGGAACGGGGGCGGAGAGTGGGCGCGCGGGGTCTTTTCAGGAAGGTGAGAAGGATGCGCGCCGGGGAGCCGCCCCCGTGTCCAGGGATCCCATCACGGAACGGCCGGGCCGCGCAAAGCGATTAGCCGGGCGGTGGGCCGGGCGCCGGTGCGGCGCGTCCGTCCGGTGCGTCCGGTGCCAGCAGGGCCGCCACCAGGGTCCTGACCGACAGCAGGAAGAGCCGCTCCGGGTCCGCCGGGCGGGCCAGGGCGCGGGAGAGGGCGGGATCGTCGGGGGCGGCGGCCGGGTCCCAGACCTCCCCCTCGGCGGGGGACTGGGCGGGGGAGCGTTCGCGGTTGCGCTCGATGAGGACGAAGCCGACGATCTGGAACTGGACCACGCGCACGACGTCGGCCGCGCGGGCCCCGCGCAGCCCGGCCGCGTGCACCTCGTGCACGAGGGCCTGTTGCGCGGGCAGGAACATCCGCTCGGTCAGCCCGCGCTCGTGCACCATCGCGATCAGGTGCGGGCGTCCGCGCAGCTCGCGGCGCAGGGTCCGGGCCACCGAGACGATCCGGTCGACCGGGGTGCGGCCGGTGGGGCGCACCGCGCCCATGTCCCGCACGGTCCGTTCGACGAGCGCGTCGAGCAGCGATTCGCGGTTGCCGACGTGCCAGTAGATCGAGGTCACCGCCGTGCCGAGTTCGGCGGCCAGCTTGCGCATGGTGAGGGCGGCCGGACCGTGCTGTTTGACCAGGGACGCGGCCGTCTCCAGCACCTCCTCGCGGGTGAGCGCACTTCTGGCCATCGAGGCCCCCAACTCTGTCCGGTGGAGCAACAATTGATCTGGCGGTCCGTCAGTTCTCGTACGTGCAGCCCTCTTTACCCTTCATCGGTGGCGGTGTAACTGTGTTACAGACCTCCCCGGCCACCGCTGGGGAGACCCCGCGAAGGGTGGTGCTTCCCATGGCACGCGTACGGTACGGCGCGCGGACCGAAGCCGAGATCTCGGCCTCGCGCGAGAAGAGCTCCAAGCTTCCCGACATCTGGTCCACCGGTGTGGTGGCCGTCTGGGAGAGCGACCCGGACGTGGTGGCCGCGGTCCTCCCGCCGCCGCTCAAACCGGCCGAACGGCCGCTCGTACGGGCCAACATCAGCAAGGTCGACCTGCCCGGCTACCCGCTCGGCGCGGGCTCCGTGGCCGTCGCCGCCCGGCACGGCGCGGTCGAGGGCTGGTACCCGCTCGTCATGCCGATGACCCACGAGCGCGCCCTGGTCGGCGGCCGCGAGGTGTTCGGCGAACCGAAGAAGCTGGGCGAGGTCGCCGTCGAGCGCGACGGCCTGGTCGTACGGGCCTCCCTCGCCCGGCACGGGATCGCCTTCGTCGAGGTGCGCGGCGCGGTGGACCGCGAGCTGCCGCTGCCCGAGCCCACCACGAAGACCGACTTCTACTTCAAGTTCCTGCCCGCCGTGGACGGCGACGGCTTCGACGCCGACCCCGTCCTCGTGCACTGCACCCGCAACGAGAAGGTCCGCAAGCTGGAGCACATCACCGGGGACGTCGTCCTGCGGGAGTCGATGTTCGACCCGATCGCGGACCTGCCGGTGCGCCGGATCGTCGAGATCACCATCGGCGAGAAGACCACCGACCAGAAGGGCAAGGTGGTCGAACGGGTCAGCGCCCGGGCGCTGCTGCCCTACATCCACCAGCGCTACGACGACCCGATGCAGATCCTCGACGCGCCCCCCGAGGGCTCGTCGGCGGGGGGTGCCTGAGATGCGGCTCGAACCGGGACAGGTGGCCGTCGTCACGGGCGCGGCCAGCGGCATCGGGCTCGCCATGGCCCGCCGCTTCGCCGCGGAGGGACTGAAGGTGGTCCTCGCCGACGTCGAGGAGGGCGCCCTGCGCGAGGCGGCCGAGGAACTCGCCGCGGGCGGGGCCGAAGTGCTCGCCCGCACCGTCGACGTCAGCGACCGCGACTCCGTGCGCTCCCTCGCCGACGCCGCCTACGACACCTTCGGCGCGGTCCACGTGCTCTGCAACAACGCGGGCGTCGGATCGGGTGCCGAGGGCCGCATGTGGGAGCACGAGCCCAACGACTGGAAGTGGGCCTTCTCCGTCAACGTCTGGGGCGTCTTCCACGGCATCCAGGCCTTCGTCCCGCGCATGATCGCGAGCGGCGTCCCCGGCCACGTCGTCAACACCTCCTCCGGCGACGGCGGCATCGCCCCGCTGCCCACCGCCTCCGTCTACGCCGTCACGAAGGCGGCCGTGGTCACCATGACCGAGTCGCTCTACGCCCACCTCAAGGCCGAGGGCGCGCAGGTCGGCGCCTCCGTCCTCTTCCCCGGGCCGCACATGCTGCGCACCGGACTGTGGGAGTCCCACCGCAACCGGCCCGAGCGCTACGCCAAGGAACGCCCGCGCAAGGCGCCGTACCGCACCCTCGACCAGTACGAGGCGGCGATGAAGCAGGCCGGGCACGAGGTGAACTTCACGCCGGTCGAGGAGGTCGCCGAGCACGTGGTCGACGGCATCAGGGCCGACCGCTTCTGGATGCTCCCGACGAGCGAGCACAGCGACCGGCAGATCCGCGCCCGGTCGCAGTCGATGCTCGACCGGGCCAACCCCGCCTACCTGGAAAG
Source organism: Streptomyces sp. NPDC059917 (assembly GCF_042730635.1). Lineage (NCBI taxonomy): Bacteria > Bacillati > Actinomycetota > Actinomycetes > Kitasatosporales > Streptomycetaceae > Streptomyces > Streptomyces sp. NPDC059917. Next base: position 24,995 of record NZ_JBHWLC010000019.1, on the reverse strand, counting down.
CTTCATCCTCGACTGAGGGGCCTCGCAGTGAACGCGTACGAAGACCCGTACCTGATCATCTCCTCCGACTGCCACGCCGGGCTGCCGACCGAGCAGTACCGCCCCTACCTGGACCGGCGCTTCCACCCCCAGTTCGACGAGTTCCTCGGCCAGCGCGACGCCCGCCGCGAGGAGGCCACCCGGCTCGGGGTGCGCAACGAAGCCTTCGCCGAGAAGTGGTTCCACGACCACGAAGAGGGCCTCAAGGGCGGTTGGGACGCCACCCAGCGCCTCAAGGAGCTCGACGGCGACGGCGTGGCCGCCGAAGTCGTCTTCCCCGACGCCGACGCGGTCGACAGCCAGACCGCCGCTCCCTTCGGCGTCGGCCTCGGCCTCTCCGGCGACCAGGACCCCGAGCTGGGCATGGCGGGCGCGCAGGCGCACAACCGCTGGCTCGCCGAGTTCGTGTCGCAGAACCCCGAACGGCACTGCGGGGTGGCCCTGCTCCCCATCACCGGGGAGCCGGACCGGGTCGTCGCCGAGATCCACCGGGCCAAGGAGTCCGGGCTCGGCGCCCTGATGATCCCGTCCATGTGGGTGGACAAGGCGCCCTACCACGAACGCCGTTACGACCCCGTGTGGGCGGCCGCCGCCGAGACCGCGATGCCGATCGTCACCCACTCGGGGGCGGCGCCGCGCCACGAGTACGGCGACCACCTCGGCATCTACGTCTCCGAGGTCACCTGGTGGCCCGCCCGGCCCCTGTGGTTCCTGCTGTGGTCGGGGGTCTTCGAGCGCCACCCCGGCCTGAAGTTCGGGGTCGCCGAGTCCGGCTGCTGGTGGTTGCCCAACCAACTGTGGTTCATGGACCGGCTCTACCTCGGCGCGCACGGCGGCAAGAAGCTCTCGCCCTTCGCGGAGCTGAAGCGGCCGCCCAGCGAGTACCTGGACCGGCAGGTCTTCGTCTGCGCGACCAACACCAAGCGCCGCGAGCTGGCCCAGCGCTACGAGATCGGCGTGGACAACATCCTGTGGGGCTCGGACTTCCCGCACCCCGAGGGCACCTGGCCGAACACCCGCGGCTGGTTGAAGAAGACCTTCCACGACATCCCGGTCGACGAGACCCGCCGCATGCTGGGGCTGGCCGCCGCCGAGGTCTTCGGCTTCGACACCGCCGCGCTCGCCCCGCTGGCCCGCCGGATCGGACCGACCCCGGCCGAGCTGGGCCAGTCGGCCGACCAGGCGGCCGTGACGGCCTCCTGGGCCCGCTCCCGCGAGGTCGGCCGGCACTGGCTGACCGACAACGACTTCCCGGTGCTGGGGGTCGACCGATGACCTCCGACCGGCCGACGACCGCCGAGGACCGCTACACGGTCATCTCGGCGGACTGCCACGCGGGCGCCGACCTCCTGGACTACAAGCCGTACCTGGAGAAGCGCCACCACGAGGAGTTCGACGCCTGGGCCGCCGGCTACGTCAACCCCTACGAGGACCTCCTCGCCGACACCGCCGACCGCAACTGGAACTCCCAGCGCCGCCTGGCCGAGCTGGAGGCGGACGGCATCGTGGCGGAGGTGCTCTTCCCCAACACGATCCCGCCCTTCTTCCCCAAGGCCTCGCTGATGGCGCAGCCGCCCGACGCCGCCGAGTACGCGCTGCGCTGGGCCGGGCTCCAGGCCCACAACCGCTGGCTGGCCGACTTCTGCGCGGACGCGCCGGGGCGGCGGGCCGGAGTGGTCCAGATCCTGCTCAACGACGTGGACGCGGCGGTCGCGGAGATCCGGCGCACCAAGGCGGCCGGGCTGACCGGTGGGATCCTGCTGCCGGGCGTTCCGCCGGGCTCGCCCGTCCCGGAGCTGTACTCGGCGGCGTACGACCCGATCTGGGCGGTCTGCGACGAGCTGGACGTCCCGGTCAACCACCACGGCGGCTCGGCCTCGCCCCCGCTCGGCGACGAACCGGCGGCCCGCGCCGTCTTCATGGTGGAGACCACCTGGTTCTCGCACCGCGCCCTGTGGCACCTCATGTTCGGCGGCGCCTTCCGGCGCCACCCGGGCCTCAAGCTGGTCCTGACCGAGCAGGGGTCGGGCTGGATCCCGGGCGTGCTGGAGATGCTCGACTACTACCACGGCCGCCTGGTGAACGCGGCGGCGAGGGCCGCCACCGCGGAGTCCAAGTTCGGTGCGGGCCTGGCGGAATCGATGGGCAAGGGCCCCACCGAGGTATGGCGGGACAACTGCTTCGTGGGCGCGAGCTTCATGCGCCCCCACGAGGTGCCGCTGCGGGACCGGATCGGCCTCGACAAGATCATGTGGGGCAGCGACTACCCCCACGACGAGGGCACCACCCCCTTCTCCCGCGAAGGCCTCCGCATCGCCTACGCGGGCCTGCCGCGCGCCGAGGTCGCCGCCATGGTCGGCGGCAACGCGGCCCGCGTGTACGGGTTCGACCTGCCGCTCCTGGACGCACTGGCCGCCAAGCACGGCCCGCTCGTCTCGGAGGTCGCCGAGCCCCTCACCCAGGTCCCGCCGCAGGCCACCAGCCCGGCCTTCGCCCGCGGCGCCTCCGTCCGGGTCTGGTAGCGCCACCGCCACGACCCTCCCGCCGGGCGGCTCAGTTGAAGACGTACGTGAGCCGCCCGGGCGGGAACCGCTCGGCCCCGACGACCGCGGTCCGCCGGTCCAGCTCGACGCACACCCGCTCCAGGTCCGCGAGCGGGGCGAGGTCCACCGGCCCGGTGCACTCGGTCAGCACCAGCCGCCGCAGCGCCGGCAGCTCGGCGACCGCCGCCGTCGACCCCTCGATCCCGCAGCGGCGCAGCACCAGCTCGGTCAGCCCCCGGTACCCGGTGAAGGCGTCGAGGGAGACCGGAGCGGTGTGTCGGACCTCCAGGCTCCGCAGCCCGTCGAGCGGCGGCCGCGCCATCAGCTCCGCGAGCTGCCGGGGCCCGGCGATCGCCAGGTCCACCAGCCCCGGCCACCGTTCGAGCCCGTCCAGGGACAGCCCGCGCGCGCCCTGCCACAGCGACAGCGAGGTCAGGCCCGCGTCGGCCGGTACGTCCCCGATCCGGCGCTCCCGGGGCTCGTAGCCGATGGTCAGCGCGCGCAGCCCGCGCACCCCGGCCAGCGGGGCGAGCGACAGGCCGTCGCGCAGGTAGCCGAAGGCCAGGCGGTCCGCGGCCAAGTCCTCGACGCCCTCGATGCCGGTGAGGTGCGGGCAGTCGTAGATCCCGAGGTGCCCGAGCGCCCGCAGGTCCGCCAGCCCCGACAGACCGGTCAGCCCGGGATTGCGGAAGAGGACCAGCCACTCCAGGTCCCGCCGCCCGGACACGGCGGGCGGCACCCCGGTGTCCCAGGTGAGGTGGAGCCGCCGCAGGTGCGTCAGCCGCTGCCAGGCCGCCAGTTGTGCGGCGCTGCGCACGTGCAGGTGCGCCGTGCGCAGGGGGGCGTCGGCGAGCACCGCGTCCGCGAACTCCTCGGTGGGGAACAGGCTCCACGCCTCGGCGACGGCGTGGCCCACCTCGAAGCGGTCGTCCCGCCGGAAGCCCGCGACCACCTGGAGCGCCCGGTCCCCGCCGACCAGGGCCGCGGTGCGGACCGTGGCGGCCGCCTCGGCCTCGGTGAGGCCCTGCGGCTCCGGCAGCAGTTCCAGGACCAGCTCGCCCGCCTTGGCCAGCTCCTGCGCCTGGCGCGCCGAGCGCGGCGGCAGCAGGGGCGCGGTCCGGTCGCGGACCTCCCGCCAGACCTGCGGGTCCAGCTCCGGGGCGTGCTCCAGGCAGGCGGCCGCGAGCAGCACCAGCCGGTCGCCGTCCCCGGCGGACCGGTCGGCCCGGCGCAGCAACCGGCGCAGCAGAAGGGCGCGTTCGTCCGGCCGGGCGTGCCCCACGGCCATCCGGACGACGTCGTACCACTCGTCCTCGTGCGCGCTGCGGACCAGGACGCCGAAGTCCCGGGCCTCGACGGCCGCCTTGGCGCCCAGGTAGTCGCGGAAGGTGCGGTGGACGAAGTGCACCGTGCCGGGCACCGCCTCGCGCAGCAGTCCGCTGCGGATCAGCAGGTGCCGGAAGACCTCCGCGGCGCCGCCCTGGGCGCGGGCCTGCGGCATGGCCTCCAGCCACTGGTCGAAGAGCTCCACGGCCTCGTCGTGGTCCGCTTCGACCTGGCCGTTGCGGATCAGCCAGTAGGCGAGCCGCTGGAGCAGCAGGGTCTGTTCGTCCCGGGTGAGGTAGACCCCCTCGACGTCGGTGATCTCGCGCTCGCTGTCGCGCCGGACCAGCAGCATGTCGAGCGCCGCGTCGTACAACTCCTTGCGGGCGCGCGGCAGGTGCGTGTGCCGGTCGCGGTTGAGCGCGCACAGCAGGGCGCACATCAGCGGGTTGGTGGCCAGTCGGCCGAGGTCGCGGCGCAGCCCCACGGCCCGCCCGAGCGCGGCTTCGTAGCGGTCCAGCTCGGCCCGGCCGTCGGCCGCGGGGCATTCGGCGCGCGCCGCGTCGTGCCAGTGCGTCAGGAAGGAGCGCACGTCGGCCCGTTCCATCGGCAGCAGCGACATCGGGGTGAAGGCGTGGCCCGCGAGCCAGTCGTCGTGGACCGCGGAGGGGCGGGTGGTGACGAGGTAGCGGGAGTCGGGGTAGGCGTCGATCAGCGACCGGATCCAGGCCCCGGTCCGCCGGCGCAGCCGCTGGGGGACCTCGTCGACGCCGTCGACGAGCACCAGGGCCCGGCCGGCGCGCAGCACCGAACCGGCCCAGCCGGGCGGCGCCTCGCCGTGGACCGGCACCCCGCAGGCGCGCAGGAAGTCCTCCGGCATCGGCAGCTCGTCCCGCGAGGTGAAGGCGCGCAGCCGCAGCACGAACGGCACGTAGGAGTTGAGCTCGCGCAGCTGCGGGCCGAAGCTGCGGCGGGCCGCGTTGAGCGCCAGCCACTGCACGAGGGTGGACTTGCCCGATCCCGCCGGACCGGACAGCAGCACCCGGCCGGAGGCGGCGAGCGCCTTGTCGACGGAGCTCACGGTCTGTCGCCCCAGCTCCTCGCAGGGCTGGTCGCCGCTGACCGACAGGCCGATGTAGGCGAGGTCCAGCGGCCAGTCCCGGTGGTCCCGGCCGAGGGTCAGCCCGTACAGCTCCAGGCGCCCGTGCGCCGCCGCGACGTAGGCCGCGTACCGCTCCTCGAAGGCGGCCGCCGCGGATCCCGGCGCGGGTCCCAGTCGCTCCCGTACGAGGTCCAGGGCGCGGCCGAGGTCGCCGGTGCGCCGGATCAGCTCCAGGTCGGCGCGGGCGGCGAAGGACGGCAGGGTGGTCATGTACTCCACCGCGTGGCGGCAGCACAGGTCGAGCAGCTCCCCGTAGAGCGCCCGCGCGCCGCCGCCGAGGCCGGCGGGCGGCCCGGGCAGCGCGGCGGCGAGCCGGACCGGGTCGAGGTCGAGGGCGAACACGGCGTCCGGGTCCAGCGGGCCGAGCGCGCCGAAGGCGTCGCGCACGGCGTCCAGCGCGGCCAGCCGCTCGTGCTCGGGGAGTCGGGTGCCGGGGGCGTGCAGGCGCGCCGCGAGGGTGGCGGTGAGGTGGGCCAGCTCCGCCTCGCCCAGCTCCGTCGGGCGCCGCCAGCGCGGGGCCGGGCGGGCCGGGCCGGTGGTCGTCCCCGCCCCCGGCGCCTGCGCGAGGACCGATTTCACCAGCGCGCCCACCGCCGTGCCCGCGACCTTCAGCAGAGCCGCTTCCCACCCGCTCACATGGCCTCCCCGCCCCGGTCGGACAGTATCGTCGGTACCGTCGGTAACACCGATGGATACCGATCGGTAACAACATCTAGCGGGCCGGTGGAGAGCGCCTCTATGGTGCGGGCATGCCGAACCTGCCCGATGTCGTGCTGTGGTCCATACCTGCCTTCGTGCTGCTCACCGTGGTGGAGCTGGTGAGCTACCGGTTCCATCCCGACGAGGACGCCGCCGGGTACGAGACCAAGGACGCCGTCACCAGCCTCGGCATGGGGATCGGCAGCCTCGCCTTCGACTTCGTCTGGAAGATCCCGATCGCCCTGATCTACGCGGCGGTCTACGAGCTGACCCCGCTGCGCGTGCCCGTCCTGTGGTGGACCGTGCCGCTCATGCTGCTCGTGCAGGACTTCCTCTACTACTGGCAGCACCGCGGCCACCACGTCATCCGGGTCCTGTGGGCCTGCCACGTGGTGCACCACAGCAGCCGCAAGTTCAACCTCACCACCGCGCTGCGCCAGCCCTGGACCAGCTGGACCTCCTGGCCGTTCTACCTGCCGATGATCGCGCTCGGCGTGCACCCGGCCGCCGTCGCCTTCTGCTACTCGATCAACCTCGTCTACCAGTTCTGGATCCACACCGAGCGCATCGACAAGCTGCCCCGGCCGATCGAGTACGTCTTCAACACCCCCTCCCACCACCGCGTCCACCACGCCTCCCAGGGCGGCTACCTGGACCGCAACTTCGCCGGGATCCTGATCCTCTGGGACCGGATCTTCGGCTCGTGGGTGGGCGAGACCGAGCGGCCCGAGTTCGGCCTGACCAAGAACATCGCGACCTACAACCCGCTGCGCGTGGCCACGCACGAGTACGCCGCCATCGCCCGGGACGTACGGGCCGCCACCAGCTGGCGCGAGCGCGCGGGCCGGGTCTTCCGCGGCCCGGGCTGGCAGCCCGCGCCGACGGCCGCCGCCGCGCTCGCCCCGACCCCCGCACCCGCCGCCGCGGCCGCGCAGGCCCCCGCTCCCGCCGAGCCCGCCGCGTGAGCGCCGCCCGCACCGGAGCCGCCGCCGGGCCCGCCGCCTCCCGGCCCGCCGACTCCCGGACCACCGCCCTCGGATCCGCCGCGCTCGTCGGCTTCGCCGTCGCCACCGCCGCCGACCTCGGCTCCCTGCTCGCGGGCTGGGACACCGGGCACCTGCTCTTCAAGCCCCTGCTGATGCCCCTGCTCATCGGCTACGCGCTCACCCGCGGCGCGCCCCGGGCGCTGGTCGCCGCGCTGTTCTTCGGGTGGGGCGGGGACCTCGCCCTGCTCTCCGACGCGGACCCCGCCTTCCTCGTCGGCATGGGCTCCTTCGCCGTCGGGCACCTGTGCTACCTGGCGCTCTTCGGGCGCCGCCCGGCCTCCCCGCTCGCCGGGGCCGGGTACGCGGGCGCGCTCCTGGGGACCGTGACCCTGCTCTGGGGGGACCTCCCGGCCGACCTGCGGATCCCGGTCGCCGGATACAGCCTGCTGCTGACCGCGATGGCCTGGCGGTCCGGGGCGCTGGGGTGGCGGGCCGGAGTCGGCGGGGCGCTCTTCCTGCTCTCCGACACGCTCATCGCGACCGGGGTCGCCGACTGGCCGCAGCTGCCCCGGCCCGACTTCTGGGTCATGGCGACCTACGCGGCGGCCCAGTACCTGCTGGCCGCGGGCGCCCTCGCCAACGACCGGGCGTACCGTAGGGAAGTCGTACCAGTCTGACCGCCCTGGCCACTCTGATCCCCTGAAGTCACCGAAGGACCGCACCATGCGCGCCACCGTCATCCATGCCCCGCACGACATCCGCGTGGAGGAGGTGCCCGACGCCGCGGTCCAGCGACCCGAAGACGCCGTCGTGCGCGTGCTGCGCGCCTGCATCTGCGGCAGCGACCTGTGGGCCTACCGCGGCGAGGCCAAGCGCCAGCCGGGCCAGCGCATCGGGCACGAGTTCCTCGGCATCGTCGAGGAGACCGGCTCCGCGGTCTCCGGGCTGCGCGCGGGCGACCTGGTCGTGGCCCCCTTCATGTGGTCCGACGGCACCTGTGACTACTGCGTCGAGGGCCTGCACACCTCCTGCGTGCACGGCGGCTTCTGGGGCTCGGTCGGCTTCGACGGCGGCCAGGGCGAGGCCGTCCGCGTTCCGCACGCCGACGGCACCCTGGTGAAGCTGCCCGCCGAGGCCGCCTCCGACGAGCACCTCCTGACCGGGCTGCTCGCCCTCTCCGACGTCATGGGCACCGGCCACCACGCCGCCCTCGGCGCCGGAGTCCGCAAGGGCTCCACGGTCGCCGTCGTCGGCGACGGCGCGGTCGGCCTGTGCGGCGTGCTCGCCGCCAAGCGCCTCGGCGCCGAGCGGATCATCGCGCTGGGCCGCCACACCGCCCGCACCGACATCGCGAAGCTCTTCGGGGCCACCGACGTGGTGGCCGAGCGCGGCGAGGCCGCCGAGGCGGCCGTGCGCGAGCTGACGGGCGGGCAGGGCGCGCACGCGGTCATCGAGGCCGTCGGCACCGAGCAGTCCATGCGCACCGCCGTGAACATCACCCGCGACGGCGGGGCCATCGGCTACGTCGGCGTGCCGCACGGCAGCGGGACGGGCCTGGACCTCGGGGTCATGTTCGACCGCAACATCACCCTGCGCGGCGGCGTGGCACCGGTCCGCGCCTACATCCCGGAGCTGCTCACCGACGTGCTGAACGGCACGATCGACCCGGCGCCCGTCTTCGACCGGACCGTGGCCCTGGACGAGGTGCCGGACGGCTACCGCGCGATGGACGACCGCAGCGCCCTCAAGGTCATGATCAAGGCCTGATCGGCGGCCCGCCGACGGCCTGACGGCCTCGACGCGGTGCGGGGGCCGGGCGGGAACTTCCCCGCCCGGCCCCCGCGTCGTGTTCCGCTCCCGCGCGGCTACTTCACCGCGTCGAGGGCGTCGACCTGGCCCGCGCCGTAGTAGCTCGTCTGACCCCACTTGGCGGTGCAGGTGGTCGCGTCCACGAGGGCGCCGGTCGCGTCGTAGATCTTGTCCGGGCAGGCCTTCTTGTCCGCCTGGAGCTTGAGCAGCGACTGGAGCTGCGCGGGCGCGGCCCACGGGTGCGCGCTCTTGAGCAGCGCCAGGACGCCCACGACGTGCGGGGCGGCCATCGAGGTGCCCTGCTTGTAGCCGTAGCCGCCGCCCGGCAGGGTCGACAGGACCCGCCCGTTGGCGTCCGGGGTGGCCGGGAGCTGCCACTTGTCGCCGCCCGGCGCGCTCACGTCGGCCACGCCCAGCCCGTAGCTGGAGTAGTACGAGCGCAGGCCCTGGTCACCGGTGGCCGTCACCGTGACCACGCCCGGCAGCTGTGCGGGCAGGGACGGGCAGACCTTGGGGTCGACGGTGCGCGGCACGGGGGTCGCGTCGTCGGGGCTGGTGCCGTCCAGGATCGAGGGCGCGGCCAGGTCCCAGTTCTCGTTGCCCGCCGCGGCCACCGTCAGGGTGCCCTTGCGCTCGGCGTAGCGGCTCGCCCGGGTGAGCGACTCGACGAGGGCCTTCTGGTCGTCGTCCGTCTTGCAGTTGAAGTACCAGGGGTCCATGTAATAGCTGTTGTTCGTCACCGCGATGTGGTGCTCGGCGGCGAAGACGAACCCGCAGACCACCGCCTCGGCGAAGAACAGGTTGGTGCCGGGCTCGGCCACCTTGATCGCGGCGACCTTCACCCCGGGCGCCACCCCGCTGATGCCGATGCCGTTGCGCGCGGCCGCGATGGTCCCGGCCACGTGGGTGCCGTGGTCGCTGCCGTCGACGTACGGGCGCCAGGCGCCGTCGGTGGTGTCGGCGATCCCGCCGACGCAGTTGGCCGACTGGGACTTGGAGAAGTTGGCCGCCAGATCGGGGTGGGTGTCGTCGACACCCGTGTCGATGACGCCCACGGTCACGTCCGGGCTGCCATCGTTGATCTTGTGAGCCTGGTCGGCCTTGATCGCCCGCAGGTCCCACTGGTTGGGCTCCAGCGGCTCCTCGCCCGGCGCTGCCTGCGCCGCCGCCTTCGCGGCGTCCGCCGCGCTGAGCTTCTGGGTGGTGCCCTCCTCGTCCGTCTGGACGGCCTTGAGCGGAGCCGTACGGGTGGCGCCCACCGAGACCACGAGCGCGCGCTGCGTCCGCAGCGTCTTGGCGAAGTCGGGGTTCGAGGAGTGCGCGATGACCACCCCGATCTGCTCATAGGCCGTCACCACCGTGCCACCGGCCCGCTCCACGGCCCTCTTCGCCTCCTTGGCCGAGGCGTAGGTGGTCAGGTTCACCACGTACGACAGCTCCGGTCCGGCGGTGGCGGCGGACTTGGCCGCCACCGGCTCCAGCGGCGCGGCGGAAGCCAGGGCCGACGGGAGGAAGGCGAGCGAGGCCGTGAGCAGCAGGCCGACCGGCACGGCGAGCGCACGCCTGCGGGCGGATCCCAGATGAGCCATGGGTTCTCCACATCATCCGTGAAAAAGCCGTCGTGACGCGGGTCGCGTCACGACGGGTTCATGACAGGTGAAGCTAGCGCCGGTGTTCGTGTCCGCGCCATCAGTTCGAGAAATCAGTCCCCCACGAAACCGATCCGGAAGCCCACTTTCCGAAGATTCAGCGGGTGTTGAACCGTCCCGACGCGCCGACCGTGCCGTTGACAGGGGGGCTCAGCACCACCACCCCCCCCATGGAGGTCGTCTTGTCCGTCGTCCCCACCGCGCCCACGTCGCAAGGAGAGCCGCCCGTGACCTCGAAAGCAGCGCCGCCCCCCGACGCCGCGGATCCCGGGGCGCTCTCCCCGGGCCCCACGCCCGAAGCGTTCGTCCAGGTGCAGCAGAGCGCCGAGTTCGCGGCCCTGCGCCGCTCGCACCACAGCTTCGCGTTCCCGCTCACCATCGCCTTCGTCACCTGGTACCTGCTGTTCGTGTTCCTCTCGAACTACGCGGGCGGCTTCATGGGGACCAAGCTCTTCGGCAACATCAACGTCGCCCTGGTCTTCGGCCTCGCCCAGTTCCTCAGCACCTTCCTCATCGCCTGGTTCTACTCCCGGCACGCCTCGACGAAGCTCGACCCCCAGGCCGAGGCCATCAAGTCCCGCATGGAGGCCGACGCATGAGCAGCTCCGCCGTGATCCAGCTCGCCGCCGGTTCGACCGCCGAGCACCGGCCGCTGATCATCACCCTCTTCGCGGTCTTCGTCGCCGCGACCCTGGGCATCACCGTCTGGGCCGGACGGCAGACCAAGAGCGCCTCCGACTTCTACGCGGGCGGCCGCCAGTTCACCGCCTTCCAGAACGGGCTCGCCGTCTCCGGCGACTACATGTCCGCCGCGTCCTTCCTCGGCATCGCCGGAGCCATCGCGCTCTACGGGTACGACGGCTTCCTCTACTCCATCGGCTTCCTGGTCGCCTGGCTGGTCGCGCTGCTCCTGGTCGCCGAGCCGCTGCGCAACGCCGGCCGCTACACGATGGGCGACGTGCTCGCCTTCCGGATGCGCCAGCGCCCGGTGCGCACCGCCGCCGGCGTCTCCACCATCGTCGTCTCGATCTTCTACCTGCTCGCGCAGATGGCGGGCGCGGGCGTGCTGGTCTCGCTGCTCCTCGGCATCACCGGCGACGCGGGCAAGATCCTCATCGTCGGGCTGGTCGGCGTCCTGATGATCGTGTACGTCACCATCGGCGGCATGAAGGGCACCACCTGGGTGCAGATGGTCAAGGCCGTGCTGCTCATCGCGGGCGCCCTGCTGATGACCGTCATGGTGCTGTGGAAGTTCCACTTCAACGTGTCCGACCTGCTCGGCACGGCCGCGGAGAAGAGCGGCAAGGGCGGCAAGTTCCTGGAGCCCGGGCTGAAGTACGGCGTGAACGGCACCTCCAAGCTGGACTTCATCTCGCTCGGCCTCGCCCTGGTCCTCGGCACCGCGGGCCTGCCGCACATCCTGATCCGCTTCTACACCGTGCCCACCGCTAAGGCCGCCCGTAAGTCCGTGAACTGGGCCATCGGCATCATCGGCGCCTTCTACCTGATGACGATCGCGCTCGGCTTCGGCGCCGCCGCCCTCATCGGGCCCAAGGAGATCAAGGCGGCGCACCCGCAGGGCAACGCGGCCGCCCCGCAGCTCGCCGAGCACCTGGGCGGCGGCGTCGGCACCACCGGCGGCGCGGTCCTGCTCGCCGTGATCTCGGCGGTCGCCTTCGCCACCATCCTCGCCGTGGTCGCGGGCCTCACCCTCGCCTCGTCCTCCTCGTTCGCGCACGACATCTACGCGAACGTGATCCGCAAGGGGAAGGCCACCGAGAAGGAGGAGATGCGGGCCGCGCGCTGGTCCACGGTCTTCATCGGAGCGGCGGCCATCCTGCTCGGTGCCCTCGCCCGCGACATGAACGTCGCCGGTCTGGTCGCCCTCGCCTTCGCGGTCGCGGCCTCCGCGAACCTGCCGACGATCCTCTACAGCCTCTTCTGGAAGCGCTTCACCACCCAGGGCGCGCTGTGGTCCATCTACGGTGGCCTGATCTCGTCGGTCGTCCTGGTGCTCTTCTCCCCGGTCGTGTCCGGAAAGCCCACCTCGATGTTCAAGAACGCCGACTTCTACTGGTTCCCGCTGGAGAACCCGGGCCTCATCTCCATCCCGCTCGGCTTCCTGCTGGGCTGGCTCGGCACCCTGCTGTCCAAGGAGCCGGCCGACCCGCAGAAGTTCGCGGAGCTGGAGGTACGGTCCCTCACCGGTACGGGCGCCCACTGACCCCGACCCCGTGAGGGCCCCGCCCCTGTGCGGGGGACCGAAGGACCGAACCGGCCGTGTCGTAGTTCCCTACGACACGGCCGGGCCACGTCTCGTTCCTTTGGGCACCCCTACAGGACACACGTGTCGCGTAGGCTCGAATAAGACGCCCGCACCATCGATCGCGGCGTGAACCTCTACTAGTACCGGACAGGGGAGGGGGCCCACAGTGCTCATCGACACCTTCGGCCGCGTGGCCACTGACCTGCGCGTCTCGCTCACCGACCGGTGCAACCTGCGCTGCACGTACTGCATGCCCGAAGAGGGGCTGCAGTGGCTGGGCAAGCCGGACCTGCTGACCGACGACGAGATCGTCCGCCTGGTCCGCATAGCCGTCACCAGCCTCGGCATCACCGAGGTCCGCTTCACCGGCGGCGAACCGCTGCTGCGCCCCGGCCTCGTCGGGATCGTCGAGCGGTGCGCGGCCCTGGAGCCGCGCCCCAAGATGTCCCTCACCACCAACGGCATCGGCCTCAAGCGCACGGCCGCCGCCCTCAAGGCCGCCGGCCTGGACCGGGTGAACGTCTCCCTGGACACCCTGCGGCCCGAGGTCTTCAAGACCCTCACCCGCCGCGACCGGCACAAGGACGTCATCGAGGGCATGGCCGCGGCCCGCGAGGCCGGCCTCACCCCGGTGAAGGTCAACGCCGTCCTGATGCCCGGGCTCAATGACGACGAGGCTCCCGACCTGCTGGCCTGGGCCGTGGAGAACGAGTACGAGCTCCGCTTCATCGAGCAGATGCCGCTCGACGCCCAGCACGGCTGGAAGCGCGACGGAATGATCACCGCCGGTGACATCCTCCAGTCCCTGCGCACCCGCTTCACGCTCACCGAGGAGGGCGCCGACGAACGCGGCTCCGCCCCGGCCGAGCGCTGGGTGGTCGACGGCGGCCCGGCCACCGTCGGCGTCATCGCCTCCGTGACCCGGCCCTTCTGCGGCGCCTGCGACCGCACCCGGCTCACCGCCGACGGCCAGATCCGCACCTGCCTGTTCGCCACCGAGGAGTCGGACCTGCGCGCCGCCCTGCGCTCGGGCGCCCCGGACGAGGAGATCGCCCGGCTCTGGAAGGTCGCCATGTGGGGCAAGAAGGCCGGATCCGGCCTGGACGACCCGACCTTCCTCCAGCCCGACCGCCCCATGTCGGCGATCGGCGGCTGACCGGAGCGGGAGCGGACGGGAAGAGCGACGGAGGGCTCGGAGCGAGGTCGTCAGACCTGCCGCTCCGAGCCCTCCGGCTGTACCCACTCCTCGAACTTCACGACGTCCTTGAGGAAACCGCGGACCCCCAGGAACTGGCTCAGGTGCTCTCGGTGCGCCTCGCAGGACAGCCAGGTCTTGAGCCGCTCCGGGGCGTGCAGCTTCGGGTTGTTCCACGCCAGGACCCACACGGCGGCGTCGCGGCAGCCCTTGCCGGAGCAGGTGGGGTTTTCGTTCGCATCAGGGGAGTTCACAACCTCAACCCTACAAACCACACGAACGGAAGGGCGACGCCGAGCAGCCACGGGGGGAGCTGCCCGGCGTCGGTCCGTCGCTCCGACGGGGGATGCGGAGCGCGTAGGCAGTATGTCACGCAGGACCCGGTGCGGTGCACCGGAACTTCATGATTGATCTGAGCTTTTATTGAGGTTTCCCGCCTCCAGTGCGGGGTGCACAGGCGCGGGCACGAAGTGCGAGGGCAGCGAGGGCGTCGACTCGCGCCCCGCGTTGGCGATGACCACGGCGACGTACGGCAGCAGCGCGCCCAGCACCAGCGTCACGATCGCCACAGGCCGTTCCACGTCCCACAGGAGCACGGTGAGGATCACCGACAGCGTCCTGATCCCCATCGAGATCACGTACCGGCGCTGGCGCCCCCGCACGTCCTCCGCGAGGCCCATGCGCGCCCCGGTGATCCGGAAGACCTCGGCCCCGTTCCGCTTCTTCCGCTGCACGTTCCACCACCCGATCCACCCGCCGGACACTCCCCGGTCCGGACCCTTCCACCGTACGCCGCGCCCCGAGCGCGGGGGAGGGCGGGTGTCGCCCGAACGGAGTCGTCCGACATGCGGACCCGACGGACCGGCCCGAGACTGGGCTGACATGCGCACATCGCGCCACGAGGAGGCGACATGCATTGGTTGTGGGCGATCATCGTCGGGTTCGTACTGGGCCTCATAGCCCGGGCGATCCTGCCCGGCAAGCAGCACCAGCCCCTCTGGCTGACCACCATCTTCGGCATCATCGGCGGGATCCTCGGCAATGCCGTCGCCGGCTGGATCGGTGTGCACGACACCCGGGGCATCGACTGGATCCGCCACCTGCTGCAACTGGCCGGAGCCGTCGTCGTCGTCGGGCTCGGCGACATGGTCTACATGATGTTCCGCGGCAACAAGCGGCAGGTGACCTGAGCGGCGCGGCCATCGGGACGCGTCACCGGGACATGACGCGGGGGCCGGTCGGACGCTCGCGTCCGTACCGGCCCCCGCGCCGTGCGTCCGGGTGGGCGCTCAGCCCGTGACCTCGACCGCGGCCAGGTTCTTCTTGCCGCGGCGCAGCACGAGCCAGCGCCCGTGCAGCAGGTCCGACGCGGCGGGCACCGCGTCCTCGGCGGTGACCTTGACGTTGTTCACGTAGGCCCCGCCCTCCTTGATCGTGCGCCGACCGGCCGACTTGCTCGCGACCAGACCGCTCTCCACGAGCAGGTCGACGACCTGCGGGAGCTCGGCCACCTGGGCGTGCGGCAGCTCGGACAGGGCCGCGGCCAGCGTGGCCCCGTCCAGGTCCGTCAGCTCGCCCTGGCCGAACAGCGCCTTCGACGCCGCGATCACGCCGGCGCACTGGTCCGCGCCGTGCACCAGGGTCGTCAGCTCCTCGGCCAGCGCCCGCTGAGCGGCGCGCGCCTGCGGCCGCTCGGCGGTCTGCGCCTCCAGCTCCTCCAGCTCCGCACGGGTCTTGAAGGAGAGGATCCGCATGTAGGTGGAGATGTCGCGGTCGTCCACGTTCAGCCAGAACTGGTAGAACGCGTACGGCGTGGTCATCTCCGGGTCGAGCCAGACGGCGCCGCTCTCGGACTTGCCGAACTTGGTCCCGTCCGCCTTCACCATCAGCGGCGTGGCCAGCGCGTGGACGTGCGCCTTCGGCTCCAGCCGGTGGATCAGGTCGAGCCCGGCCGTCAGGTTGCCCCACTGGTCGGAGCCGCCCTGCTGGAGGGTGCAGCCGTAGCGCCGGTACAGCTCCAGGAAGTCCATGCCCTGGAGCAGCTGGTAGCTGAACTCCGTGTAGCTGATGCCCTGGTCGGACTCCAGTCGCCGGGCGACCGAGTCCTTCGTCAGCATCTTGTTGACGCGGAAGTGCTTGCCGATGTCGCGCAGGAACTCGATGGCGGACAGGCCCGCCGTCCAGTCCAGGTTGTTCACCATGACCGCGGCGTTCTCGCCCTCGAAGGACAGGAACGGCTCGATCTGCGTCCGCAGCCGGGCCACCCAGTTCGCGACCGTCTCCGGGTCGTTCAGGGTGCGCTCGGCCGTGGGCCGCGGGTCACCGATCTGCCCGGTCGCCCCGCCGACCAGCGCCAGCGGCCGGTGCCCGGCCTGCTGGAGCCGGCGTACGGTCAGCACCTGCACCAGGTGTCCCACGTGCAGGGAGGCCGCGGTCGGGTCGAAACCGCAATAGAAGGTGACGGGACCGTCCGCGAACGCCTTGCTCAGCGCTTCTTCGTCGGTGGACTGGGCGAAGAGCCCGCGCCACTTCAGTTCGTCGACGATGTCCGTCACGGTCTCTCGACTCCTTCTATGTCCGGCGCCCGTCTGGTTTCCGACGCCTCGGTCAGTCTAGGTGGGTCAGACGCCCTGGCTGACCGAGCTCATGTTGAAGTCCGGGATCCGCAGCGCGGGCATCGCGGTCCGGGTGAAGTAGTCGTTCCATTCGCGCGGCAGGGTCTTCTCGGTCCGCCCGGCCTCGCTGGCCCGCGAGAGCAGGTCCACCGGCGACTCGTTGAAGCGGAAGTTGTTGACCTCGCCCACGACCTGGCCGTCCTCCACCAGGTAGACCCCGTCCCGGGTCAGCCCGGTGAGCAGCAGCGTCGCCGGGTCCACCTCGCGGATGTACCAGAGGCAGGTCAGCAGCAGGCCCCGCTCGGTGGCCGCCACCATCTCCTCCAGGGACTTCTCGCCGCCCGCGTCCAGGATCAGGTTCCCGAAGCCCGGGGCCGTCGGCTGCCCGGTCAGGGCCGCGCTGTGCCGGGTCGTGGTCAGCCGCGCCAGCTCGCCGCCGCTGATCCACTCGGTCGGCGGCACCGGGAGGCCGTTGTCGAAGACCGAGGCGTCGTCGCCCGAGCTGTGCGCGATCACGAACGGCGCGGACTCCAGGCCCGGCGCGTTCGGGTCGCTGCGCAGCGTCAGCGGCAGCCCGGAGAGCCGCTCGCCGACCCGGGTGCCGCCGCCCGGCTTGGAGAAGACCGTCCGGCCCTCCGCCGCGTCCCGGGCCGCCGCCGACCACATCTGGTAGATCAGCAGGTCGGCCACGGCGGTCGGCGGGAGCAGGGTCTCGTACCGCCCCGCGGGCAGGTCGATCTTCCGCTCGGCCCAGCCGAGGCGTACGGCGAGCTCCGCGTCCAGCGCGGTCGGGTCGACGTCCTTGAAGTCCCGGGTGTAGCGGCCGGCCCAGGCCGAGCGCGAACGGCCGTCGGCGGCGGCCGCCTTCGCGTTCACCTCCAGGGTGCCGTTGGGCTGGTCGTGCCGCAGCCGCAGCCCCGTCGAGGTGCCCACGTAGGTGGAGACCATCGTGTGGTGGGCGAAGCCGTACAGGGCGCGGCCGCCCGCGCGGGCCCGCGCGAAGGCCTCGCCCAGCGCCGGCGCGAAGTCCGCGAAGACCGCCGAGGAGGTCTCGGCCGGCCCGTCGGTGAAGTCCGGCGCGGCCGGGGTGCCGCTCACCAGGGGCTGGGCGTCCTCGGCCGGACCCGCGCCGCGGGCCGCCGCCTCGGCCGCCCGCACCAGCGGTTCCAGCTCGTCGGCGGTGACGGCGGAGCGCGAGACGACCCCCGAGGCCGTGCCCTCCTTGCCGTCGACCGTGGCGATGACCGTGAGGGTGCGGCCCCGGGTGACGCCGTTCGTGGTCAGGGCGTTGCCCGCCCAGCGCAGGTTCGCGCTCGATTCCTCGTCGGCGATGACGACGCAGCCGTCGGCGGTGGACAGCTCCAGCGCGCGCTCGACGATCTCGTGGGGCTTGGTACGGATCGACATCAGCGTCCGGCCTCCTGCGTGGTGTTGAGGATGTTCACGTCGCGGAACAGCGCGGAGGGGCAGCCGTGCGAGACGGACGCGGCCTGGCCCGGCTGGGCCTTGCCGCAGTTGAAGGCGCCGCCCAGGACGTAGGTCTGCGGGCCGCCGACCTTCTCCATGGAGC
This sequence comes from Streptomyces sp. NPDC059917, assembly GCF_042730635.1. Classification (NCBI taxonomy): domain Bacteria; kingdom Bacillati; phylum Actinomycetota; class Actinomycetes; order Kitasatosporales; family Streptomycetaceae; genus Streptomyces; species Streptomyces sp. NPDC059917. The sequence goes on along the minus strand of NZ_JBHWLC010000019.1, from coordinate 7,139 downwards.
CCCAGAACTCGGTGGTCGTGGCCTGGTAGGCGACGTCGCGCAGCTGACCGGCCAGCTTGCCGTTCTCGATCCGGAAGAACCGCTGTCCGGTGAACTGGAAGTTGTACCGCTGCATGTCGATCGACCAGGACCGGTCGCCGACCACGTAGATCCCGCGCTCCACCCCGCCGATCAGGTCCTCGGTGGAGAGCCCGCCCGGATCCGGCTGGAGCGAGACGTTCGCCATCCGCTGCACGGGCACGTGCCCGGGGGAGTCCGCGTAGGCGCAGCCGTTGGAGCGGCCGAGCCCGGTCAGCTTCGCGATCCGCCGGTCCAGCTGGTAGCCGACCAGGGTGCCGCCCTTGACCAGGTCCCAGCTCTGCGCCGCGACGCCCTCGTCGTCGTAGCCGATCGTGGCCAGCCCGTGGGGCGCGGTGCGGTCGCCCGTCACGTTCATGATCGAGGAGCCGTAGGTCAGCTTGTTCAGCTGGTCGAAGGTGGCGAAGGAGGTGCCCGCGTACGCCGCCTCGTAGCCCAGCGCCCGGTCCAGCTCGGTGGCGTGCCCGATGGACTCGTGGATGGTGAGCCACAGGTTCGACGGATCGACCACCAGGTCGTAGCGTCCGGCGCGCACGCTCGGCGCCCGCATCTTCTCGGCCAGCAGCTCCGGGATCCGCTCCAGCTCGGAGTCCCAGTCCCAGCCGGTGCCCGTCAGGTACTCCCAGCCGCGTCCGACGGGCGGGGCGATGGTCCGCATGGAGTCGAACTCGCCGGTGTCGCCGTCCACGGCCACCGCCGTGAGCTCCGGGTGGATCCGGACCCGCTGCTGCGTGGTGACCGTCCCGGACGTATCGGCGTAGAACTTGTTCTCGTGCACCGCGAGCAGCGAGGCGTCCACGTGCGCCACGCCCTTGGCGCGCAGCAGCCGGGCGCTGAAGTCGGCGAGCAGCGCCGCCTTCTCCTCGTCGGCGACCTCGAAGGGGTTCACCTCGTAGTCCGAGATCCAGGTGCGGTCCGCGTGCACCGGCTCGTCCGCGAGCTCCACCCGCTCGTCGGAACCGGCCGCCTTGATCACCTTGGCCGACAGCTGCGCCATGGCCACGGCCTGCGAGGCCACCTTGGCGGCGCCGTCCATCGTGAGGTCCACCCCGGAGGCGAAGCCCCAGCTGCCCCCGTGCACGACCCGGACCGCGTAGCCGAGGTCCGTGGTGTCGGATCCGCCCGATGGTTTGGCGTCCCGCTGGCGCCAGGAGGCGCTGCGGATCCGCTCCAGCCGGAAGTCGGCGTGGTCCGAGCCCAGCGCGCGGGCCCGGGCGAGGGCCGCGTCGGCCAGCGCCCGCAAGGGCAGCGCGGCGAATGCCGCGTCGATGGAATGGGTCACGGATGTCCTCCCGTGGTGTGGATCGGTTCCCTCGATCATGTCGCGCCGGGGGCCCCGGTGCCTACCGCTTTCTGTAGGGACTCGACAGAGCGCGTCCCAAGGCCCTGTCGGAGCCCGATTCTTTGGAAACCATCTGCGAGCGATAGGTTTTCAGGTATCCAGACTGCTAGCGAAAGGGTGATCCGTTGAGCCGCTCGGTTCTCGTCACCGGAGGAAACCGGGGCATCGGCCTCGCCATCGCCCGAGCCTTCGCCGAAGCCGGCGACAAGGTCGCGATCACGTACCGCTCCGGCGAGCCGCCGGAGGTCCTGGCCGAACTGGGCGTGTTGGCGGTCCGCTGCGACATCACCGACTCGGAGCAGGTGGAGCAGGCCTACAAGGAGATCGAGGAGAAGCACGGCGCCGTGGAGGTGCTCGTCGCCAACGCGGGCATCACCAAGGACACGCTGCTGATGCGCATGTCCGAGGAGGACTTCGCCTCGGTCGTGGACACCAACCTCACCGGCACCTTCCGCGTGGTGAAGCGGTCCAACCGCGGCATGCTGCGCGCCAAGAAGGGCCGCGTCGTCCTGATCTCCTCGGTCGTCGGCCTGCTGGGTTCCGCGGGCCAGGCCAACTACGCCGCCTCGAAGGCGGCCCTGGTCGGCTTCGCCCGCTCCCTCGCCCGCGAGCTGGGCTCCCGCAACATCACCTTCAACGTGGTGGCCCCCGGCTTCGTGGACACCGACATGACGAAGGTGCTCACCGACGAGCAGCGCGCGGGCATCGTCGGGCAGGTCCCCCTGGGCCGCTACGCGCAGCCCGAGGAGATCGCGGCCGCCGTGAGCTTCCTGGCGTCCGACGCCGCCGCGTACATCACTGGAGCCGTCATTCCCGTTGACGGCGGATTGGGCATGGGTCACTGATCACCATGAGTGGAATTCTCGACGGCAAGCGCATTCTGATCACGGGTGTGCTGATGGAGTCGTCCATCGCCTTCCACACCGCGAAGCTCGCGCAGGAGCAGGGCGCCGAGGTCATCCTCACCGCCTTCCCGCGGCCGACGCTGACCGAGCGCATCGCCCGCAAGCTGCCCAAGCCCGCCAAGGTGATCGAGCTGGACGTCACCAACGAGGAGCACCTGGCCCGTCTCGCGGACCTGGTCCGCGAGGAGCTCGGCGGCCTCGACGGGGTCGTGCACTCCATCGGCTTCGCGCCTCAGGACGCCCTGGGCGGCAACTTCCTGAACACCCCCTTCGAGTCGGTCGCGACCGCCATGCACGTCTCGGCGTTCTCGCTGAAGTCGCTGACCATGGCCTGTCTGCCGCTCTTCCCGGAGGGCGAGAACGGCGGCGGCGCCGTCGTGGGCCTGACCTTCGACGCGCAGTACGCCTGGCCGCAGTACGACTGGATGGGCCCGGCCAAGGCCGCGCTGGAGGCCACCAGCCGCTACATGGCCCGCGACCTGGGCAAGCGGAACATCCGCTGCAACCTGGTCTCGGCCGGCCCGATCGGCTCGATGGCCGCGAAGTCCATCCCGGGCTTCTCGGAGCTGGCCGACGTCTGGAACCACCGCTCCCCGATGGAGTGGAACATGGCGGACCCGGAGCCCGCGGGCAAGGGCGTCGTGGCCCTGCTCTCGGACTGGTTCCCGAAGACCACCGGCGAGATCGTCCACGTGGACGGCGGCCTGCACGCGATGGGTGCCTGACCCTCCCGGTCCCACCCGCACCGCGTCCGTACGGCGGCGGCCGCGCTTCCCCCTTCCGGGGAGCGCGGCCGTCGCCGTTTTCCGTGCGGGCACCGGGTGGGGAGGCGCTTTCCGCACGGTCTTCGATCGCATGTGCGCCGCCCGCCGGGATCTTCCCGAGTCGAAAAGGCGGACATATGCCTGCAAACTGGCCGAGCCGGGATCTTCCCGGAGCGCGTCGGGGAGGAGGCACGGGGAGTGCGTACCAGGCGCAGCCGGGCGGTGTCGCTGCTGGTCACCTCGATCGTGGTGACCGGCGTCCTGCTCCCGGCCACGGCCGGCTCGCGCTCCGGTGCGGCCGACCCGGTCACGGCGGCGGGCGTCGGCACGGGCGCCGGTACGAGCGCCGATCCCGGCCCCGGTGCGGGCGTCGGCGGCGGCTCCGGGGCCGCGGGCTCCGGCGCCGGAGGACGGGGCGTCCCCGTGGGCCCGGCGGACCCGGTGGGCCCGGCGGCCCGTGCGGCGGCGCCCGACATGGCGGTCGTCAGCGTCGCGGACCTGCCCGTGGAACCCCCGGCGCGTCCCGTGCGCGGCGCCCCCCAGGAGCTGTTCGGCGCCGACTGCGCCACCCGCATCGAGGGGTCCCAGGTCAAGGCCTCCTGCCACAACCGCTTCACGGAGACCGACCGGGTCCGGCTGCACGTCGAGTGCGACCGCTGGTGGGACGTGGACGGGGACGGCGCCCCCGTCGCCCTCGGCCCGGCCGGCCGGGCCGAGCTGAGCGGTCGGTGCTGGAAGGAAGTCCGCTCCGCCTGGGTCAGCCACCAGCGGCCGTAGGCCGCGGCCGCGGCGGGCTCAGCGGCGGCCCAGGCAGACGAACGGGTAGCCGGCTGCCTCCGAGGCCGCCGTGTCCGCGTCGCCGCGCCGGATCGCCTCGATCAGCCGCGCGTGGTCCACGTGCAGTTCGGGCGACAGGACGGCGCCCACGTCCCCGCGCAGCCAGTCCGCCACCAGGTCGCCCAGGTCGGCGTACAGCTCGATCAACACCTCGTTGTGCGAGGCCGTCACCACCGCCATGTGCAGGCTCACGTCCGCCGCCACGAAGAGCTCCGTGCCCCCGCTCGCCCAGGCCTGCTCCCGGCGCGCCAGCAGCGCGTCGAGCTGGACCAGGTCGCGCTCGGTGCGCCGCTCCGCCGCCAGCCGGGCCGCCGAGGCCTCCAGGGTCGAGCGCAGCTCCGCGATGTCCCGCGGGTCGGCCCCCGCGAAGCGCCGGTGCATCACCCCGGCCAGCTCGCTCGTCGCGATGACGTACGTCCCCGAGCCCTGGCGGATGTCGAGCAGCCCGTTGTGCGCGAGCGCCCGCACGGCCTCGCGCACCGTGTTGCGCGCCACCCCCATGAGCTCGACCAGCTCCGGCTCGGTGGGGATGCGGGACCCCACCGGCCACTCGCCGGAGGTGATCTGGTTGCGCAGTTGGGCGATCACCTGGTCGACGAGCGCCGAGCGGCGGGGGGACGTCAGCGGCATGGAGCCCTCTTCGGAGATCGGTGGAGCCGGTGGCCGGAAGGCTACTGGCCGGGCCCCGGGGGTGGACAACCAATCATCCCATGATTCTATGATGGTTCAATGTCCGACGAAGAAATCCAGACCCTGAACCGGCCCGCGGCCGCGCGCACGGCACCCGAGCCGCTCCACCCGACGGCGGCGGAGCCCGCCGTCGCCCCCACTCCCACCTGGCTCGGCCCGGTGCTCCTCGTCGGAATCGTGCTGGCCGCCCTCAACCTGCGGCCCGCCATCACCAGCCTCGGCGCCCTCTTCGAGGAGACCCGCACCGGCCTCGGCATGAGCGGCACGGTCGCCGGACTCATCACCTCCGTCCCCGCCCTCTGCTTCGCCGTCTTCGGCGTCACCGCGCCCCGGCTCTCCCGCCGCTTCGGCCCGGCCGCCGTCGTCTGCGCGGGCATGGTCGCCGTGGCGAGCGGCCTGCTGATCCGGCCCTTCGCCGACAGCGCCGCCGGATTCCTCGCCGCCAGCGCGCTCTCCCTCGCGGGCATCGCGCTCACGAACGTGCTGCTGCCCGTCATCGTGAAGCGGTACTTCCCCGACCGGGTCGGCACCATGACCGGCCTGTACTCCATGGCCCTGGCCGCCGGCACCTCCCTGGCCGCCGCCGCGACCGTCCCGATGACCGAAGCGCTCGGCGGCAGTTGGCGCGCCGGGCTGATGGTCTGGGCCGTGCTCGCGGTCCTCGCCGTACTGCCCTGGCTGGCCATCGCCCTGACCGCCCGCCGGGAGAAGCGGGCGCTACGGGCCGCCGCGGAGAGCGCGACCACCCCGGAGCCCCGGCCCGACGCGGGCCCGGGCGTCCTGCGCAGCCGCACCGCGTGGGCGCTCGGATGCTACTTCGGCCTCCAGGCCACCAGCGCCTACGTCACGATGGGCTGGCTCCCGCAGATCTTCCGCGACGCCGGGGTCTCCGCCGCCAGCTCGGGCGTCCTGCTCGCCGTCACCATGGCCCTCGGCGTGCCCCTGGCCTTCGTCATCCCCCGCGTGGCCGGCCGGATGAAGAACCAGGGCCCCATCGCCGTCACCCTCTGCGTCTTCGGCCTCGCCGGATACCTCGGGCTCTACCTCGCCCCCGCCGCCGGAGCCTGGGCCTGGGCCCTCCTGCTCGGCGTCTCCAACTGCGCGTTCCCGCTCGTCATCACGATGATCGGACTGCGCGCCAAGTCCCCGGCCGGAGTCGTCAAGCTCTCCGCCTTCGCGCAGAGCACCGGCTACCTCATCTCCATCCCCGGGCCGCTCCTCATCGGCACCCTCTACCAGCACAGCGGCGGCTGGGACCTGCCCCTCGCGCTGATGGCCTGCCTGACCGTGCCGCAGCTCGTGCTCGGCATCCTCGCGGGCCGGGACCGGACGATCGAGGACGAATGCGGCGTGCGAGACTGATCGGCATGCCAGTCCTAGAACCGAACCCCCAGAACGGCCACAAGAAGCTCGGCATCGTGCTCGGCGCGATGCTCGGCGTGACCGTGATCATCGCCATCATCGCGAGCATCGCCTCCCGCTGAGGCCCCCACCGGGCCGGACCCCGGAGGGTGGTGGGGATAACCCCACCACCCCCTAGGGGGTCAGGCTCAGGGTGAAGTGGGGTGTGCCCCGGATGGGCAGCGCGCCGTCGGATCCATAGATTCGAAGGGAGCGAGCCACTCCCGGCCGAACACCCCAGCACCCCGGAGGCGGTCATGTCGGCCCCCCTGCACACCCGTCCCGTCCGTCCCGTCCGCCCCCGCACCGGCGGCGTCGCGGACGCACGGCTGCACTGGTGGGTGCTGGCCCTGCCCGCGCTCGCCTTCGGGCTGCTCCTGCTGCTGCTCGCCGGATCCGGCGAGGCCCAGGCCGCGCCGGTGCACGGCTCGCCGCTCGCCCAGGTCACCCAGCACATCCTGCGCGTCGTCGGCTGACGGCCCGTACCCGCCCCGCAGGAGTGAAGCGCCCAACACCCTGCGCCCCGTGGCTGATTTCATGCGAAGCTGGGAGCCATGAGCGCCGAATCACCCCGCAGGATCGTCCTCCTCCGGCACGCCAAGGCCGAGTGGTCGGACGGTACCGACCACGACCGTCCGCTGGCCGAGCGCGGCCGCGTCGACGCACCCGCCGTCGGCCTGAAGCTGGCCGAGACCGGCATCGCCTTCGACCTGGCCCTCTGCTCCACCGCGGCCCGGACCCGCGAGACCTGGAAGCTCGCCGTCCACGCACTGCCACACCGGCCGAAGACCCTCTACGAGGACCGGCTGTACGAGGCTTCCCTCGGCGAGCTCATCGCCCTGCTCAACGAGACCCCCGACGAGGTGGCCGACCTCCTCGTCATCGGGCACAACCCCGGCATGCACGCCCTCGCCGACGGCCTCACCGGCCGCTCCGAGGGCGACACCCGCACCCGGATGACCCGGAGCGGCTTCCCGACCTCCGCCCTGGCCGTGGTCTCCTTCACCGGCCCGTGGAAGTCCCTGGAACTGGGCGTCGGCACGCTGCTGGACTTCTGGACCCCCAAGGACCACTGACCCGGCCCCCTACGACGGCGACGGGCCCCGGCACACTGCCGGGGCC